>NZ_JBQCDF010000225.1:0-8827 GCF_051961495.1 Cytophaga sp.
GGTTTGATAACAGTTTTACTTTTACGGAACCTAATATCAGCAGATAATTTACAGGAATAATATTGAATTTTACCGACTCCCCTTCTAGATCTCCCAACAAAAGCTCAAGATATTCATCATCATCTTTTTCAAGCGCAATAATTACCCGGTCAATATGACAACGGTGTATAACAGTGTTGATGCGTTCCAGATCTCCAATAGGCTTTAATACAGATGCACATAAATCCTGACTTCCTTTCGCAGCAGGCATATATGCAATGATTGAATAACCGAGCGCATCTTTACGTTTTTGTAATTCATCGTATACCTTGCGCGCCGCCTTACCCGATCCTACCAGCAACGTGTTGAACGTGATATTACCGGATGCTACCTGTTCCCGGAGATATGTAAATGAAATAATTTTAGAAACAGAAGAACAAAAAAACTGAATGATGAAATACGCAGTGAAGGTTCTGTAATATTCCTTGTATTCATTGATTCCTTCGTCATCAAGTAATAAGGTAAAGAATATGATCACTACGCCGATCAGCGTATGGTTAAAGCCTTTAAATAATTCTTTTATACGTGTTTTACCAAAGATGTCTGAATATGAACCGGCAAGGATATTCAAGCTAACCCAGAAAAAACCAATCACAGTTGCATTCAGGATCAGCGAGATATGAAAACTTTCTGGCTCTTCATGCAGCAATTGTTTCCGGTTATAAAAAAATACGATCCAGGCTACTACCGAAGCAATAAAATCTAAAGATGCGGGAATTAAACTATAGTACGATCTTTTCAAGGTTTTGTAAAAATTTATACTGGGTGTCAATATCTATTTTCAACACTAAATTATTAAATCCGAAGAAGTAGAACTATTTTAGTATTCAAAATATTTATTAATACTACGAATTTAAAAATGCCTGAGGATTCCTATTTGCACAAAGGGTTGCGCAGAAAGCTTATTAAAGTACTTAGAGACAAGGGCATTCAGGACGAAGCAGTCTTGCAGGCCATTGACCGGGTACCCAGACATATCTTTTTAGATAATGCCTTTCTGGAACATGCCTATCAGGATAAGGCTTTTCCTATCGGGGATGGACAAACCATTTCCCAACCCTACACGGTTGCATCGCAAACAAGCTTGCTGAAGCTCTCTCCGGGAATGAAGGTACTGGAGATCGGTACCGGATCGGGCTATCAATGCTGTGTGTTACTTGAAATGGGCGTTACAGTATTCACGATTGAATACCACAAAAGTTTATTTGAGAAAGCAAAAAAACTGCTCAACTCGATGGGCTACAAAGCCCAGTTTTTCTGTGGCGACGGCAGCGAGGGGCTTCCCCGCTTCGGGCCATACGACAGGATTCTCGCAACGGCAGGTGCACCTTATGTACCACAGAAATTACTTGAACAATTGAAAGTCGGTGGTATTTTGGTAATACCCGTTGGTGACCAGAAAAATCAAAAAATGCTGCGTCTGACCAAAGTCAGCGAAAAAGAAATTACACAGGAAGAATGCGGCGACTTCCGCTTTGTACCTCTTGTTGGTAAAGACGGATGGAATGCCCAAACAAATAAATTATGACACTACAAGCAAAACATCCGAGCGAATCATTGGTGATAAAATCCGAACTGGTCTTGCCCAATGATACCAATACCTTAAACAACCTGATGGGTGTCCGTCTGATGTATCTGATGGACGTTGTAGGTGCCATATGTGCATTAAGACATTGTAACCAGGGTGTGGTAACCGCATCGGTAGATAATGTGTCGTTCAAGGCTCCTATTGCATTAGGTAATATTGTAACGCTGCAGGCAACTGTTACCCGGGCATTTACAACCTCTATGGAAGTGCATATTGAAGTATGGGCCGAAGATGTTTTAAGCAAGGTAAAAACAAAATGTAACGAAGCATTTTTCACCTTTGTAGCTTTGAACGAAGCTAAAAAACCCATGCCTATTCCGGAAGTAATCCCTGAAACAGACCGGGAAAAAGAATTATATGACAGTGCCCTGCGCAGAAGACAGCTTCGTTTAATCCTGGCGGGCAGAATGAAGCCGGCAGAAGCAACTGAATTAAGGGCTCTTTTTGAAAACCTTTAAATTGCACCCTGGCAAGTATTCATTTAATTGAATATGTTTTTTATCTTTTGTAAATGCTCTTTTAGAAATTTTATAAAAATATAAATGATTAACAATCAATTATTAATTAGCTTTGCTAGGAAATATAGGAACTCTTTCTTAAAATTGTTCATTATATGTTCAAACATGTATTATTAAACCATTCTAACAAATTATGAAAATTAAATTACTTATTTCAGGTGCAGTATTAGCAGCTGTAATGTTTTCTTCTTGTAACTCAAACAAACCTGCTGAAGTTAAAGCTGTAGATTCTACAGGAACTGAAGCTACTTACACAGTAGATACTGCTGCTTCAAAAGTTGTTTGGGAAGGTCAAATGCTTAAAATGCATAAGCACTATGGTGATCTTACAATTTCTGAAGGCTCTTTTACAGTAAAAGGTTTACAAATTACTGGCGGTACTTTCACAGCAAATATGAAATCGATCACTCCTACAGATAGCAGTTACACAAAAGACCATCCAAAAGAATACTTAGTTGGTCACTTAAGCGGAAAAGATTTCTTTGCTGTTGATTCATTCCCTACTGCAACATTTGTTATTAAATCTGTTAATGGAAACTCTGCAACAGGTGACTTAACTGTACGTGGCAAAACAAACTCTGAAACTGTAACAGATATCGTTGTTGATACTGTTGGCGGTGTTAAAGCTACTGGTAAATTGGTATTCAACCGTCAGAAATATGGTGTTTCTTATGTAGCGGATAAAACTAAAGACATGGTTCTTTCTGATGATATCAAATTGGATATCTCTTTAGTTGGTAAAAAATAAATTGCGTGAATTGTTATTCATAGTTTATTTCAAAAGAAAGTCCCGCTCAAAAGGCGGGACTTTCTTTTGATCGGAACATGTCTTTCAAGTACAGCGTCTGGCAGATTCTTTTCATCACATAAAAAAACGTCCCGATAGTTAATAGTTATCGGGACGTTTTTTATAATCGATGATTATTGTTAAAAGTTACATTTGTATAATCTCAAACTCTACTCTCCGGTTCAGTCTCCTGTGTTCTTCGGTATCATTCGGACTGATTGGTTTATCCGGTCCGTAGCCTTTGACATTGATGCGTTTGCCGTCAATGCCATGTGTTACCAGATAATCCTTAACTTTCTCTGCACGCTCTTCAGACAATTCAATATTTAAATCACGGTTACCCTGGTTATCCGTATGGCCACTGACTTCAATTGTGATCTGGGGTTGCTGGTTTAATGTAGCTACAAGCTGATCTAATTCTTTATAAGACTCAGGTAAAAATTCTGCCTTGCTTTGCACAAACAACACGTGCCGCAAAACGATCTTATCACCTTTTTTAACTTCGAATACTTCCTGTTTCGGAGCAGTCGCAGGAATCGAATCTTTTTTAGTAACAGCAGATTTTACAGTATCTTTTGACGCAGGAGTTTCAACCTTGACAACTGTTTTTGTTGTTGTATCCGGTGCCACTACTACAGGCTCAGCAGGAGGTACGGTTATATTAGGTGGAATAAAAGGATATTTGGATTGTACTGCGAAGATCTGTTTTACTTCATCTTCAGTAATGAATTTTTCCCATATACTAAAGTCATCCATTTTGCCGGCAAAATAACTCGCTTGTCCCGGAAAATCACAACCCACAATTAAAGGTTGATTATTTTCTAAAAACTTTGCTCCAATATTTTCGCAGGCAATCAAATGCCCGTTCAAAAAATATTTTGCAACATATCCATTAAATGTTACCGCAAGCATATTCCACTTTCCGGGAATAAGTGTTACACCATTACTTGTATATAAGCCTTTGGAACTGCCTTCTTCCCCACCATCAAAATAAAATCCCTGGTCCGCAACACCCAAACGGTATTGAAAAGCAGGGGCAGTTTCTGTTTTACAAAAGACGGGAGAATATTTATCTGTTTTTAATTCGTCCCAAAATGGTGAAGCATTGTATTTATCTACATACAACCAGATCGTAAACGCAAAATTAACCGTAGGTAGGTTTTTTGAAACTGAAGAGAAAGGAATACGGATAAAACCATCAACACCATTGAAACCAAGGGCCTTTCCTGGTCTGCCAAACCGATCCGCTACAGCTGTTACACCGCCAACCATCTGGCCATGCATACGGTTCGGACCAATATCATATGCATTCCCATCAAAAGCATAGTTATACATCCACCCTGCTGCAGTCTTTTGAGCAGGAGATGAATAACTCATCATCAATGAGATAATACTTGTTATTGCAAGTATCAGCGTCCGTATACCAAGTATTGAATAATTCATTTGTTCAATAAAGATATAATTAAAATATCGAACTTTACAATTAAATACGTAGACTATCTTACAAGTTTTTGAAATCTTATTGCAATGTTTTCTTCTCACTCAGAAAAAATCCTACTGTATTCAGATATTATAGAAATAAAATTTCATTTATCTGTTTAATGAAAAATACAGAGAAATGCTTTTTAATTTTTTAGTATGTATTTTTGGAAACCAACCACAAAAAAAACTCTCTTATGTCTGATTGTCGTTTTAGTTTTCCTTTCAATGAAAATGCCGAAATTTTAATAGCTCGTGCAAAAAAAGCTATAATGAACAATGATGGCGCTACTTTTGAAGGCAATGAGTCTGCCGGAAATTTTTCTTTATCAACCCCACTAGGCCAGGTTAAAGGTTCTTATTCCATCGTCTCCAATGTAGCAACGTTTGATATCACAGAAAAACCTTTTTTTGTCAATTGTAATCTGATAGAATCCAAACTCAAAGGATTTATTACATCTGAAAATATCTGACTTAGAATAATCCAACACAGTTTTAACATATGTTATTACAATTTTAAGTAGAATTTATTCTGACTTTTGAATCAATACATCCAATTTATACACAAAAACCATGTTTTATTGCATTTAAACAACCTTTTATAGGATCTAAAGTATACAAGGGGAAATTTAACTCATTAACTATAATAATGAATAAATATCTTCTTATCCTATTTCTGGCGATTACATGGACCACCGTACAGGCGCAATGCCCTGCTGATTTAAATTCCGGTCAGAACTTAATTGTTAACGGTGACTTCTCTCAGGATTATACCGGCTGGACATTTACACCTGATTCTGACGGAGACCTGAATACAGGCCCGGATGGGTATAAAATATTCACTTCAGGCTTCTCTGTTCCGGGTTATATCTTCGTAGGTACGGGTTCACAAATGCCTTCTTTCAATAATGCCTTCTCGGCAACCTTCAACGACCATAGTCCTTCTTCCGATGATAAGTTCTTAATGATCGATGGTGTTTGCGTTACAGGAATAAAGTTATGGAGACAAACAAATATTCCCGTTCAGCCTAATACCAATTATTATTTCTCTGTCTGGATCAATTCACTAAAAGATAACCCAAATTACCCGGGGATTGTAAACTTTGATGTAAACGGACAAAACATCGGAGCGAACATTATAGCACCCAAACTTGGTGGTGCGAACCCCTCCTCTGCAGGCTGGCAGAAATATGAAACGGTATGGAACTCGGGCTCAAACCCTCCGGCAACTGTTACAATCAGTATTGAAGGAAACCAGACTGTAGGTTGCGGCGGTACTTCCGGTGAATCGGATTTTGCCATTGATGATATTGCATTTATTCCTGGTTGTGCATATGGATCAACCGGTCCGCAACCTGATCTGGGTCCCGACAGAACGTTATGCGGTAATGGCGGCAGCGGCATCACACTGGATGCAGGTGTTCCCCAAAACAGTACAACCATTGTTACATGGGTTGACAGTGATGGTAATGTTACGAGTGGTACCGGTCTTTCTGCTCCTTATACATTCTCTGCAACCAAACCGGGCACCTACTCTGTCTGTGTAAGTGACAACGGATCCTGCACCAAATCAGACGCGATCGTAGTTAACAATACATTCTCTGTTAACCTAGGTTCTGATGTTGAATTGTGTAATCCTGCGGCAACAACGCTTGATGCTGGCTTCACAGGGGTTGGCGTTACTTATAAATGGTATAAAAACTATCCGACAGAAGCTCCCGGGGACAATACACAGAAAACATATTATGTAAATACTCCTGGTACCTATAAAGTTGAAGTCACAGACCCGTTATGTGGTATGCAATCTTCACAGATTACCATTACTACCAAGGCGCCCGTGGCAACCAATGCCGTTTATTGCAACCCGGGAAATATTACCTTAAGCGTATCACCGAACAACTCCGGAAAATATAAGTGGTGGACAAGCCCAACAAGCACAGCGCTTACAGACATGATACAGAAAGGCAGCGATTCTTATACGTTTGCTGCAACACCTACAAACAATTACATCTTCTATGTAGAGGATACTGCCTCTTTCCGGATCCCTGTAGGTTTGCCCTTAACAGGAAATGGATTAACTAATCCGCAAAACAGAAGTGTACAAGCTGAGAATGAATTAAAATTTGATGTACAGACCGCCATTGTAATTGATTCAGTTTACATTGATTTACATACCTATGGTTGTCCTTCTCAAACCATACAGCTTCAGGTAACTGATGCATCGGGAAACATTGTTGGTACATCACCAAGCTGGGCAGCAACTACAGCTGATGGATGTGTAGTTGCAAATTCTGTTGTGTTCAAAATGCCTGTTGGTATTGCCGTACCAGTTGGTACAGGCTACAAAATCAGAATGTCCAGCGGATCTAATATGAACTGGTACCAAACAGGTATGACTTACCCACAGAACTATAACGGAGTAATTACCTTTACAGGAAACAGCACTTCCGGTTGGGCGAACAATGCCATTCCGGGTATGTACCGTTGGATAGTAACGGCTGGTAATGCTTGTGCACGTGTTCCGGTAACGGCTACTTACAAATCATGCGCGCCTCCTCCTCCATTGCCTACTGCCCATGCAGGCTCTGATATCGTATTATGTAATACACATACTACACAGTTAAATGCTTCTCTGGACTCTGGTGAAACAGGTGTATGGACATTTGCTGTCGGCAGTACCGGTACTGTAAGTCCTGCAAACAGTACTACAGCTACCGTTACATTCACAGGCGACACAGCACGCATGGTATGGAACGTAACAAACGTAACAGGTACTTCTACCGATACAGTCATTGTATCAACAACCATGGTGCAGAAACCAGCCATTACAGGACCAGGATCACAATGCCCGGGTACAACATCCTTATTATTCACGGCAAATCCGGATAATACTGCCAATGGCAGTACTTATGAATGGTCTGTTGTTTCAGGTGATATTACCATGGTATCCGGAGAAAACACATTTCAGTTAACAGCTGATGGCAGACAAACACAAAGTGTTGTGAAACTGAAAGAAACCAACAACAACTGCTCTGCAGAAAATACCGATACGTTAAAATTATCTCCGTTAAACACCGTAGCATTTGCCGGTGCAGATATAAATACGTGTAATACAAGTGTTGTACTTACAGGCAATACGCCGTCGTACGGGACAGGATCCTGGTCGCTTGTAACGCCTGCTCCATCAGTAACATTAACTGTTCAATCCAATATTGCTGTATTGGTAAACAACCTGACAGCCGGAGAATCTTATGATTTCAAATATGAAATCGCAGGTGCATGCGGAGCGCCTTCCTCTGCTACTGTAACCGTTACGGTTGGTGCAGGCGGCTTCGCCATCAGTACCATTGATCAGCCGGAAGATACTTTGTGTGTTGGTTCAACGATAAACTTTACGGTTCATGTTACTTCAGCATCTTCAGGTTCATACAATTATATATGGAGTAAAAAAGGTGTTCCGTCCTTTACAGAAACTGCATCACCTTCATACAGTATTGTAACATCAGACATCAAGGAAGTATACTATGTATATGTGCAGGATAAAACAACGAATTGTAATACAGACCTGGACTCTGTGGAAGTAGCCTCGATCAACTACCAGCATTTATATGTACCAAACCTGATTACGCCAAACGGTGATAATAAAAACGATGAGTTGAAAATCACGGAAGTTGAAAATACCAAGCGGCTGATGGTGGCAAAAAATTCTGAGCTGGTGATCTATAACACATGGGGCAAAGAAGTATTCCGCGCCAGTAATTACAACAACGACTGGAATGCACACAATGTACCGGACGGTGTATACTACTACTACCTGAAAGCCGGTTGCGGCGGAGAAGAACACAAGAGCTGGCTGCAGATACTTGGTAATGTCTACAAATAGTATATCCCTCCCTTTCACAGAAATAAAAAAGTCCCCCGATCCGGATCGGGGGACTTTTTATTTCATCATACTTATATCAAACTGAATTGTTTGAAATGATGGATCAGATGTTTGGTGTGCAGTACAGCCCATTCCTCATACGTCATGCTTCCCAGACGCGGATGGCTGGTCTTAGCACCCGGATGAATTTTAAAATACTGGTGAAAATTTTCAATTTCCTGCAAGAGTGTTTCAACAGCTTCTGCAATCGTTTTATGAATCAACGGTGGAGGCAGCTCTCCCATCGTAGCTGTTTTAAGGCCTTGAGGCATTTCTGCATCCGTATATACCATAAACTGTTTTGCTGTATTGGCTTTCTCTTCATCTTTCGGGGTAGCCCAATGCAACTTACCGGATGAGGTTTGGAAAGTAACAGTAACATGTTCGATCATTTCCTGCGGTTTCAGGTTCCCGAACAATCCGGGTGTGTTCGCTGAAAGCTTATTCAGAATTGGTAATAGTTCTTCACGGTTTAATTTCATATCTGGTGTTTT
>NZ_JBQCDF010000226.1:0-12782 GCF_051961495.1 Cytophaga sp.
AAACCTCAATAGTAACTTTTCAATAATTAATTAAATTTAAACAATTTATGCTAAAAAAATACTTCTAAAATATTACTTTATTTACATTTAAACATCAAAAAAACATATAGAAAATGACTTCTATTTGTAACAAAAAAAAATATTTAATTCATTGTATTTATGCAGTTTATGTACTTTCCCGGGTCATTATGATCTAGTATGAGAAAGACTATTTACAGTTTATAACAAGCAAATTCCACTAAAAAAGCATATAAATCATACGTACTTATACGTATGATTTAAATAATCCAAATTGACTCTCGGAAACTTTGAACCTAAATTTTCTTAATCTATAAACAATCCAATATACAGTATTTCAATGAATTATAAATGATTAAAAATAGCTAATTTTTAAGATATATAGCAGAAAGCAATAGTTCTGTTATGAAATACATATTAACATTTGAAAATTACACATCTGCCCCAATTTCCAAGGGCGCAGAGATTGAAAAGGTCTATGATGAAGGTGGTGAATTAAGGGATAAATCAGTTGATAAAGAAATTACTGAAGATGAGAAGGAAGAGTTAGAAAAGGATGAGGAAGAAACTGATAAAAAGAAAAAGGTAGCTTAACGGCTACCTTTTCTTTTACATCCAAACGGCTAAATACCTTTTACCAGGATTACTATTATCAATGAATTCTTTATAAATCCCAATAGTCATAAGTGCTATTTCTACTTTCTGAATACTTGTATCTTCTTTTAGAACATAAGAAAAGAATACATTCTTATTATGGAAGTCATTAATAATTTCAAAATTCAGAGTATTTAGAAAAGCTTTATCTTCTATTAATTCTTTGAAATTTTTATAGAGTATATTCCATATTTCATGAGCGATTGTTTCTTCTTTACTTATTTTTAAAATCATTATAGAGTCTTTATCTTTTTATATGTTTCTTTATCTGTATCAATATGTAATGGTTTCTTATATTGGTCATGAATAATAAAATACTTATCCATGAATTTCTTATCACCATCTGAATAATTGATTACAGAGGTAGTATAAGGCTTAACAACCTCTACTGCTTTCGTTGTATTACCTGAAGACCATAAGGCTAATGAATAGTATATCGTTATAGGTAAATACTGTGAGTTATGTAAATCGTTTTTGTATCTTAATACCAATTCACATAATTCAATGGCTTTTGTAGCATTCCCTTCTTCTAATTTTTGATTGATAGTAGTAGTTAGTTCTTTGGTATTTTTTAGAACATAAGTCTTAACCAATTTATTTACTTCATCAATATGAACTCCATTGGGGAAGTTCTTTTGATACTTGATGTAATTTGATATGCTATTATTAGCGAAATAATAGGCATCGTTATCACTTTTATTTTTGATAGCCTCTCTTGCTTGTTCCTTATATTCAGGTAAAGCATCAGGATATTTCTTTAAAAAATTACTTAACGGTATAGTATCACCATAGTAGGTTTTATATAGACCATCTTGGTATTTATTCATTGCAGATTGAAATTCATCACTTTGTAATTTTTCTTTCTTTAACCTAGCTGTTTCTATTAAAGCTTCTTGTTGTTTTTTCTCAATATCTGCTTTCGTTCCTATCCCTAAATACTCTCCATTATCATAGGTTGCAATGCAATTAGTGCATCCATCTATTGAAGCGAAAAACCATTCACCATCTTTATTACCATTGCTGTTAATCCATCCTTTTGATTTGAGTTTTCCATCCTCATATTCTTCAATATCCATTCCTCCATTTTTAGGAGTAGATATTTTACTTACTGTTCCATTAATTTCATATTCTTTGATAATGCCATTGGGAAATTTTACTGTAGAGGGTTTTCCTGAGGGGCAATACCATTGTATAACAGTTCCACCATTGAACGATTTAATGCCATTCTTTTCACAGTCTGCAAGCATCTTTTGACGGGCTTGGTTTGCCTCATTTTGTTGCCTTACACATTCAGGGTCATCTACTCCTTGGTCTTGCCAACTATGCCCTAAAGATGGCTTTTGAGGGCAGTATTTGCCACTTGACGGTTTAGTTGTTCCACGGCTATTTTGACCGCAGTATTGGCATTGGTATAAATGGATGCATTGAGCATTGATTTCAAAGATTGTTAAAAGGGTTAGCAGAGTTAAAAAGATTGCTTTTTTCATGGGTTTAAAGGTTTTATAAAGCAATATAGCACTCTTTTATTAAATACTCTTTTATTAGAGGGTATTTTAATAGAGATTAGTTTATTAAAGGGCATTGATTTCTTTTACCTGATGGAAAAGAAACCCACTAAAAAAGCTACAAAAGCTGTTAAAAAGGCTATAAAGAAGCCCATTGCAAAAAAAGCAATTGATAAGAAAACAGATAAGGATATACAGAAACTTGCGACCAGGATTAAAACTATTCGTAAAAAGCTGGGTTATACGAATGCCGATTTTTTCGCTTATGAAAATGAAATAACAAGAAGCCAGTATGCTCGTTATGAAACAGGTGAGAATATTAGATTTAGTAGCTTAATGATGCTTATAAAAGCTTTTGGGATGACACCACAAGAGTTTTTTAGTGAAGGATTTGAGTAGATAGTCCTATTTAATCTTTAGTGAGGTATTGAATTGTTTAGAAAAGAATATATATTTGTCCATTCAACATAGCTTTATTTTTGATGTTTAGAGAAACTTTACCAACTAATAAAACTTGCCCTCCTCTTACAGCAATTGAAAAGGATATTATTCTATTCAGAATATTTCAAGAAAATGTTATAAGTGAAGATGAATTTCGCCCACATACTAAATTATATCCGAATAATCCGCAATACAAAAAACAATGCGTTGCACATGCTGTTTCTCTATATAAGACCTATGACCAAGCATTAGCAAAATATAAAGAAATGCTCACTGAAAAAAATAAGAAAATGGGCAACTTTATTGCAGAGTTAGTAATAAAAAAACAACATGGTAAAATAGATATAACCGAAAAAACAGGGCATTGCAATTTGTGGATATATAGTGAAGCTGAACTTTTAAAAATAGAAACTAGAAGTATTGTAGCGATTGAAGAAGAATGATTTTTGATGATAAATACATATTGAACCAAAATTTTTTAGAACTAGAAGTTTTAGAGCTTTTAGATTTTACTGATTTGCCTATTCTTAACCTTGAAATAGATAATGCAGGAACAAAATTTTTAAGCTATTTAGATGTATTTATTACTGATGATATTGAACAACGACTTATTATAGCTATCAGTGATACAAGGCTTAATTCGTTTATGAATGGTGAAATAAATCTTCATGATATTTTTAATACAAGTGAAAATAGGGTTGTTTATGTAGCACAATACAATATTAATGATAACGAAACTGTAAAATCTTATTTAATACCGATTGATGATTTTATTCCTATTAATCCAATTAAAAAGTCTTATACTGTTGAATTTACACAAGAAATAGCTTCTACTAGTGAGCAGTTAGTTGCTCTTTATGCTACACAAAGAGCCAAAGTAATTTTAGAACTATATGTTCAAAGTGATAAATTAAAGACTAGTTTGAAACCTTGGGTTTTTGATAAATTTCTTAATCCAATTCAAAATATTATTGCTGATTTATTAGATATAAATTATAAAACACTTAATGAAAAAGTAGCCTATGCTAACCCTGCGGTATCTTCATTCAAAATAAGTGTTGAAATAAATGTTCAAAGCACGCTTTTAAACATATATGAAGATATTCCAGAATATAAAAAACTTCTAACTGTAATTGAACTTTTAAATTCTGAAAGTAAGCAAGACCTTGAAAAAATTTTTGAAGGCTTCAAAGATGATAAATTTATTAAATCCTATATTCAAATAGTAAAAACAATAATCGCAAATGATGCTAGTGTTCATGCTACATTAGCTAATCCTGCATCAAAAGAAACATCTACTGCTGATTTAAGTAAATCTAAAGCAGAAAAGATTAAAAAAGTTATTGATGAACAACTTCCTGAACGAACAGATATTGAAGAAACAGAAGGTGTTTTCTTAAAATTGGATTTTAATGTTAATCCTCCATCTTTTACAATTGAAAACAACGAGGAATACATTTTTAAAGGCAAAATAGATGCAGCTATAATTGAAACATTAAAGTCAGATAAAGTAAATTTTTCTACTGATAAATATTTATTTACTATTACTACAGTTTATAAACCCGAAACTACAGTTAGCGCAGAACAAATTCATCACTTCTTAACAAATTATAAACTCCTAACATAATTTGATTTAATTACTTGTTCCAATTACCACTAACACCCGCTACAAGTAGTCTATCAAATATATCTTCGTCTTCTAAATATCTTCTATTCAATTTATATACATACTCATTCAAATAATTTTGCAAATACTCTTTTCTAATACTGTGATGAACTCCCAATAATAATCTCTTGCAATTACTAATAAAAGTATGAACCCACGGTAATTTCTTATGCGCCTGTTTTTTGGGAATTACTTCTTTATTATGATTTTCTACAACATCTAATAAATCAGCATAGCCTTTCCACGCATCACTATCAATAGTAGATGTAGGCTCAACAGCATTGCGAACTTCATAGTTAATACTCTTTTTAGATGTATTATCTAACACTACCATTTTAACATGACCTACTTTTCTATCAGGTCTGAATTTATTTTTCTTGTTCTCTTTTTCTTCCGTTGTTAATGGTGTGCTCTCAACCATTACTAATACTGCACATTGTCTTTGACTACCTCTACCTCGTTTTAACTTCTGACCCTTCATATCCATATTAACAACCTCAAAGAACCCTTCATCCATTTCTATTCTTCCTTTAAGTTTATATTGCGCATCTCTTTTACCCATCATAACATCTATCTTCTTACGCATATCCAATATCGGTTCAAAATATTTATGACCTAATTGTTTTTGTAATTCCAATGTTGAAAAGGATTTCTTTGTAGTTGAAATTAAATGCATAGCAACAAACCAATAATGCATCGGTAGCTTTGATTGCTCCATAAAAGTTCCTGCTCTTAAACTCGTTCTTGAACCGCATTTAGCGCATTTCCACAAGCCTTGTTTTTCAAACCAATAATGCTTTGTTCCTTTACAACATTTACATGTAATGCCTTCACGCTCTCTTTTATTTTTTAGATAAAGTCTGCAAGATTGCTCATCGGGGAACTTCTTAATAAAATCCAATAATTTCATATATACTAATATTTTAATAGTCTGGATACCAATATGCTAACGCATAATAAGGAATTTTGTTTCCAGATTTAATGCAAATTATTAAAAATAAATAACCTGTGTATCAATGCGTTATGTATTGGTATCACAGGTTATATTATATCGGAAATGAAAGTTTAAAGAGAGACGAAAAAATTACTATATATTTAGATTCTTTTAAGTTCTTGGATTGTTGGGTTCAAAGTTTCCGAGAGTCAATTAATCCAATTGCCCAACAGACGTTTTTCAACCTCTTTAAAGAAATTTTGCTTCAGCTTTTTTCCTTCATTTCCATATAAATTCTCCTGAAACCACTATATAAAACCTGTCTAACAGCAGTTTATTTACTAATAAAATATTGTTTATTGTCGATATCCTTACATTAGAAGAATAATACAATTTATAGTATATATATTGATGATGTAGTTAAACAGATGTTTTACTAAATTATATGTTTTATGGGATATAATAACTTTAAAATCATGCTTGAATACGATAAAAAGATAGCAAATATTGAAAAGAAGGTTGAATATTTAGAGTCAATTTTAGATAATTTAAAAATTGAAAATTTATACGAAACTCAAAAAACATTAGCAGAGTACAAAAAAAATCCTGTTTATACAGAATCGAAAGATGAAGATTTTGACTCCATAACTTCCGATAAAACGAATATGTTTTTGAAAATCATCATTGAAAGTATGCCGTTTCCGGTATTTATCAAAGATGAAAAAAGCACTTACCAAATAATTAACTCACTGGAAGCCAAATTATTCGAAGTAGAGGAGGAGGAAATTATCGGTAAAGACGATTCTTATTTTATTAAAGATGAAGAAGAGCTTTCTTTGATAAAAGAAACAGATGAAAAGGTACTAACCACCAAACAGGCTCTGGAATTACCGGAACAAAACTTTTCGTTGCCAAACGGTTCTACTTATTCTTTTAAAACGCATAAAATTCCGTTTTTCAATCCAATAACTGGACAAACAAATATTCTGGGCTTTTCAATGGATGTTACAGATTCAATACAGCTTAATCATTTAAAAAAGATTGTTCTTTTCTGCAGCAATCCTCTCTTATAATACACGATGCGATTAAAGCACGGTTTAAAAAATTGCAGGAAAGGCAAAATTACTGCCTTTCCAATAAATAAAATCTGTCCTTTAATAAAAATCCCCACCCTGATGACTATCGGGATGGGGATTTTTATTATCTGTACAAAGAACAACTTTTAGATGTTAAAAGAAAGTAATCCTGTCTATCGCACAATTATTTAAAATTCTGTACCCACTTACGCGCATTCACAAATGCTTCTATCCAAGGTGTACATTCATCTTTCGCTTTATCTGCAGGGTAGTAACCACATTGCCACGGGAAAACAGAACGTTCCAGGTGTGGCATCATAGCTAAATGTCTACCATCATCGGAAACAATACCTGCAGCATTAGCCGGCGATCCGTTTGGATTAGCAGGATAAGAAGCGTGGCTGTATTGCAATGCAATGTTGTATTTCGTTACATCATACGGGAAGTAGAATTTACCTTCACCATGTGCCACCCAGATCCCTAACTTAGATCCTTCAATGGATTTCAACAATATTGATTTGTTTTCTTTCGCTACATCAACATTCAGATAAATCGATTCAAATTTACCAGAACTATTGTGGTGCATTTTAGGTTTCGCATCGTGGTTCTGATTGATCAAGCCAAGCTCAACCATTAGCTGACAGCCATTGCATACGCCTAATGAAAGGGTATCCGGTCTTGCGTAGAAATTATCCAGTGCTTTCTTCGCTTTTTCATTATACAGGAAAGCACCTGCCCAACCTTTGGCAGAGCCCAGTACATCACTGTTTGAGAAGCCTCCAACAAACACAATGAAGTTTACATCACTCAGATCTTCACGACCTGCAATCAAATCAGTCATGTGAACATCTTTCACATCAAAGCCGGCAAGCCACATAGCATAAGCCATTTCACGATCTCCGTTCACGCCTTTCTCACGAATGATTGCTGCTTTGATACCGCTCTTCGTAGTACGTGCAGCATCCAGTCCGTATGCACCAAGCTTACCGGTAAAGCCTGCAGGAAATGTAAATTTGATTTCGTGCTTTGTATAATTATCAAAACGTTCTTTTGCATATTCCGGTGTGCTCTGCATCTTATCCAGTAAATAAGAAGTCTTATACCAGATCGTTCTCAATGCAGCAATATCAAATGCAGTAGTCTTTCCATTCAATTGAATGTTTACTTTATCAATTGCTTCAACAGTACCAATGATGGCAGCACCAACGCCTTTATTCACCAGGATATCCTGTACCTTAACCGCATCTTTTACCTGCAGAATCAATGCAGGATTTTCTGCAAACAAACATTTAACAAGATCTGTTTCACCTAAAAAGTCAAGAGAAACATTCAAACCAATGCCATTTTCCGGGAAACACATTTCAAGCAGGGTAGTGATCAAACCACCGCTTGATACATCATGTCCGGCAAGAATCAGTTCATCCTGTAATAAATCCTGAATCGCATCAAACGTACGTTCGAAATGCTCTGTATCTAAAATATCAGGAGTTGTATTTCCAAGTTTATTTAAGATCTGTGCAAACGATGAACCGCCCAGTGTTAGCGGCATACAAGTAAGATCAATGTAGATCAGTCCGCTGCCGGCTTCTTTGGCCAGGTTCGGCGTAACACCTTTACGGATATCACTTACTTCACCGGATGCAGAAATGATTACTGTTCCCGGTGCGTATACCACTCCGTCTTTATATTTCTGTGTCATCGACAAAGAATCCTTTCCAGTAGGAATATTGATTCCCAAGTCACATGCGAAATCACTTACCGCTTCAACTGCTGCGTACAAACGTGCATCTTCACCTTTGTTTTTACAAGGCCACATCCAGTTTGCACTTAGTGACACGCCGCTCAAACCACCATCAATCGGCGCAAACACAATGTTTGCCAGTGCCTCAGCGATTGCGATTCTTGAACCAGCTTCTGCATTGATCAAGGCTACAGCAGGTGCATGACCAACAGCTGTAGCCACACCAGACTTACCACGATAATCCAGCGCCATGGCTCCGAAATTGCTCAAAGGTAGTTGTAATGAGCCAACATTTTGTTGTTGGGCGACTTTACCTGTTACCGAGCGGTCCACTTTATTTGTTAACCAGTCTTTGCATGCCACTGCTTCCAGCTGCAGTACTGCTTCCAGGTATTCGTTCAATTTTGATTGCTCGTATGAAATTTCCTGATAGGAAGTAACAGGAGTTTCATCGCGCAGAATGGTTTTCGGTGGATTACCGAACATATCTTCCAGCGGCCAGTCGATCGGTTTTGCCCCAGTCACAGATGACTCGAACGTAAACTGATGATCACCTGTAATATCACCAACAGCATACAACGGTGCGCGCTCACGTGCGGCAACACGTTCAAGCGTTGCTATATCTTTCTGATCAATCACAAGACCCATACGTTCCTGTGATTCGTTACCAACAATTTCTTTTGCAGAAAGGGTAGGGTCACCTACCGGTAATTTCGCCAGATCAATTTTACCGCCGGTGCTTTCCACCAGTTCCGACAAGCAGTTCAGGTGCCCGCCTGCACCGTGATCGTGGATGGAAACGATTGGATTATTGCCGCTTTCCATCATGGCACGAATAGCATTGTATACACGCTTCTGCATTTCAGGATTTGAACGCTGAATTGCATTTAATTCGATGGCGCTGTTCAACGCGCCTGTATCAAGCGAAGACACAGCACTACCACCCATACCAATGCGGTAGTTATCACCACCCATTACAACAATCTTATCACCTTTCTTCGGCAGATTTTTCTTCGCGTCTTTCAACACGCCATAACCAATACCGCCGGCCTGCATGATCACTTTATCGAAAGCAAAACGTTTTCCATTTTCTTCATGTTCGAAAGTAAACACAGAACCATTAATTACCGGCTGTCCGAATTTGTTACCAAAGTCAGAAGCTCCGTTTGAAGCCTTAATTAGAATATCCATTGGTGTCTGGTATAGCCAGTCACGTTCTTTCATACCATTTTTTTCCCACGGCCTGTCTTGTGTAAGACGGGAATATGCAGTCATGTATACAGCAGTACCTGCCAATGGCGCACTGCCGATACCGCCGGCAATACGGTCACGGATCTCTCCGCCGGAGCCGGTTGCAGCACCGTTGAAAGGTTCAACCGTAGTAGGGAAGTTGTGTGTTTCTGCTTTTAAAGATAAAACAGACTCAACATGCCTGCGTTCGAAATAATCAGGCTTGTCCTGTGTTGCCGGTGCAAACTGTTCCATCACCGGACCTTTCGTAAACGATACGTTGTCTTTGTATGCAGAAACGATTTTATTCGGATTTGTTTCTGATGTTTTCTTGATCAGTTTGAAAAGAGATGTTTCTTTTTCAACACCATCAATGATAAAACGGCCATTGAAAATTTTATGTCTGCAGTGCTCTGAATTCACCTGAGAGAAACCAAACACTTCTGAATCGGTAAGTTTGCGGTTGTGTTTTTTTGCAACTGAATCCAGATAATCAATTTCTTCCTGGCTTAAAGCCAGACCTTCTTCTTTGTTGAAAGCAGCAATATCATCAATGTATTTGATCGGTTCCGGCTGAATGTTGATGTTATAAAGGTCCTGTGTCAGGTTTTGGTATACAACTTCCAGCATTTTATCATGATGCGCTTCTGCGTTGGCAACAGAAGTAAATTCTTCGATCCGAAGAATTCCCTCAATACCCATGTTCTGGGTAATTTCAACGGCATTGGTTGCCCATGGAGTAAGCATCTCTTTGCGCGGCCCTTTAAAAAATCCTGAAAGGGAAGTATCTGAAAGAACTTCGCCATCAAGAAGCCAGTTTAATTTTTGTTTATCTTCTGCTGTTAATGATTTTTCAGTATGAATGGCATAGATGGTGCCGGTACTTTTTTTCGCGAAAACGATCATGGTGTTCAAATGTCAATTGAAGCTACAAAGATACGGTTTCGAGGTATGAAAAGCTAGATTGTGGGTTAGTTTAAGTACAGAGTACAGAGTATTAAGAACAGAGTATTTAATGTTTTATTTTCCGATCAAACGAATAATTTGAGTAAGAAGGTTTCTGATTTTTATACTGCAGCTTTTTATAAGGCTTTTTAGTACTCTGTACTCTGTACTAAGTACTTAGTATTAATCTTCTCTATCTACCAGCAGATATTCCAGGTAATAATCCCAGAATGTGCCTTCAGCAAGGGCTTCCGGATCGATATCCAGAAACTGTTTTTTCAGGTATTCCCAATCTGCATCTGCAAACACTAAATTCTCACTTTCTTCGGTAGAATATTTTTCAATGAATTTCTCATACAGATAAATACAGATAGCCAGTTTGTCCAATGAGCTGTTCATGAATACAGCATTGAAATCATTTTCTGTTTCAACATAACAGATGCGGTAACCGCCCATCGGGTCAATGCAAATGGGATCGCTGTTTCCGGTTTCGCCGATGATAAACCAATCAGACAGATCAGGCCTGTCTTCCAGGTCGTACAGATCATCCGGGGATACAAAAGCGGGGAAGGAGGTTATGTTGAATGTCAGATAAGGAGCAGCTTCTTTGGGTAAACCTACCATGGAAAGAAATTCCAGTATATCTACCGGCAGCGGAATGGCATGCACTGATTCCAGCTTGATTTTATCCAGTTCAATATCCTGTTCGTTCCAGTAGTCGATGTAGTCTTGAATATTCATGGAACAAAGGTAGGTGTTTTCTGAATACATTTCAGTGATTTAAATTCCAAATAACAAAAAACAAATTCCAAATAGAGAAAACATCAAGTTTTGTGAAAGACGAATATTCTACATCCGTTTGGAATTTGTCATTTGTATTTTGGGATTTTGTTGCAAAGAAAAAACCTCGTCCGACTTAAGCCGAACGAGGTTTTAAAATATTTCTCAACGAACAGTTAAAACACTTCCACAACCGTATACAAGCGGTCTAAGAACATGAATGTATCGCCTTTCTTTTTATCAACTAAAATCTGGAACAAAGGAGCAAGGGTAGATACAGCCTGGAAGCTCATGTCATCTACTTTGATTTCACCTAAACCTGTACTGATAAAATAGTTCTGGAAGTTTGTGAAAACAACCGATCCGAATTTTACTTTATCATGTTCAACAATATTGATTCTGTTCAACAAACCTAAGTTGTTAACGCCTTCATTTGCTTGTCTTGCATACATATCTCTTGTTGCATGCATAGATTCTCTGAATGAGTCTGACAGTTCTTCAGAAACTTTTTCAGCATTTGCGCTTGTTAGCGCTTCTTCCATGGCTTTTTTAGCAATGGATACTGCATTCTTCTGAATATCAATGCATCTGTTAAGCAATGCTTTTTTAAGCTTGATTTTTTCTTCAGAGGTCATGTTGATTGCCCCGATACGTTTAGGAGCAGGACCTTCCAATGTTAACTCTTCAGATACGTATTTTGCAGACGCTTTTTTAACAGCAGAAGTTTTAGGTGTTTTTACCGGTTTACGGAAAACAACTTCTTCCTCATCATCATCGTCATCATCATTTTTCTTCTTTTTTCTTCTTGGAGGCTGTGGTTTAGCCATAGCTCTTGCAGCCATATCAGCTGCAGTTTCCGAAGACATAACTGCTTTTTTAGGGTCTTTAGGTTCAGCTTTTGGAGCAGCTTTAACAGCAGCAGCCGGCTTAGTCTTGGCAGATTTGTCAACTTTAGCAGCAGGTGCAGGTTTAGCAGGAGCAGTTTTTTTAGCCGGAACAGCTTTAGGAGCAACCTTTACAGCAGCTTTTGCAGGAGCTTTTTTAGCCGGAACGGGCTTTCCTTTAGAAACCGCTTTGGCCGGAGCCGCTTTTTTAGCAACAGCTTTTTTGGCAGGTGCAGCAGGTTTAACGCTTTTCTTAGCAACGACCTTTTTAACAGCTGCTTTTTTGGCAGGAGCTGCCTTTTTAACAACCGGTTTTGAAGTTGCTTTCTTTTTGGAGGCAGTAGATGCGACCTTAACAGGTGCTTTTTTCTGTTTGTCAGTCTTTTTAACAGCACCTTTTGGGGCTGCTGCACCTTTTTTTGCACTACTTGCGCTCTTTTTCGCTACTTTTGCCATTTTTCAATGAAAAAATTTACTTGTTTGAATGACTAACCTTCCAAGGTTTTCGGATACTAATTTAAAAGGTTCATTGTCAATTACAAAACTTCCATCTAAATCAATATAGTCAGAATGGCCTGAAATCCACATCCCGGAGCGTATTCCCAGGGTTGTTTCAACCATGCAACCAACCATGGTTTTAAGACCTAACTCTTTAGATTTAAGCAATATACGAGCACCTTCCCGATAGCCGCCGGCCTTCATCAATTTCATATTTACACCGTGGAAAAGTTCTTTAATTTCTTTTAAATCCGGCGAAAAAGTTATCGACTCATCGGCTATAACCGGTACCGTACTATACTTTTTAAAGTACTTATACACATCCTTTTGTTCTGAGGGAAAGGGCTGTTCAATAAATTCCAACGGAAGAGATTTAAGATCTTCCATTTCCCGGATCAGAAGATCGGGAT
>NZ_JBQCDF010000227.1:0-14868 GCF_051961495.1 Cytophaga sp.
CTACCGTTACCGGCATGCTATCATACAGCGTACGCGTAATAATTTTATTTTCCTCCAGGGCCTTTAGTTCCTGGGACAGCATTTTTGGCGATATATCAACAATATCCCGTTGAATTTCCCCAAACCGTTTATTACCGAAAGTCAATGCCAGGATAATGGGTATGCGCCATTTACCCTGAATAACTTCCATGGTATCTCTTGTAATCATAAGCTTTTGCTGGCATGCGATGTTCTTCTGATTCATATATCCTGATGGTTTACTTACCCGTGGGTAACTACTTACCGATAGGTAACTACTATACTATGGAAAGTAAAGTTATGTACTTTTGATTTATAAATCAACAGATACTACAATGGCAAACACTACAACATGGGTCATTGACCCTATGCACTCGGATGTGCAATTCAAAATAAAACATTTGGTTATTTCAACAGTAACCGGATCATTCAGAATATTTGAAGGAACAGCTGTTACCGAAGGCGATGATTTTGAGCATGCAAAAATACATTTTACCATGGATGTAAAAAGCATTGACACAAATCAGAAGCAACGTGATGAACATTTGCAAAACGGTGATTTTTTTGAAGCTGATCTTTATCCAAAGATCATTTTTGAATCAACATCTTTTACCAAAACGGGTGGTAACTTTTACAAAATGGCTGGCAACTTAACATTGAAGGGTGTTACGAAACCGATTGAACTAACGGTAGAATATGGCGGTTCGCAACGTAGCATACAAGGTGTTTTAAAACATGGTTTTGAAGTAACGGGTATTATTAACCGGGCTGAATTTGGCATGAGCTGGAATGTGATTACAGATACAGGCGGCTTGGGATTGGGTGAAGACATCAAACTCGTCGCAAACATTCAGGTTGCAAAGCTGGAGGATAACGTTTAACCAGTATTAATGCCTTCGTTCGACGAGGGCATTAATACTTCCAATAAAAAGGTGCGCCGCGGCAGACCGCTTCACTGAAGACTGGCGCCAGTGAGAAACTGTTAATCCCAATATTTATAATTTTTATAATTCCTTTTTTGCCTACTCTTACTTACAATCAAAAACTCTGTAATTTTATCAGCTGTTTCTTCTAAATGATATCTAACTAATGAATTAGGAATTCTTAATGTAAAAAAACCTTTTTTAAAGGAGTACAGTGTTCTATTTAAATCACTAAAAGCCTGATTAGAATTGAAATTATGATGCGCGCCATCAACTTCGATATTTACTCTTGCATCAGGAACAGCAATATCAATAGTTTTAAATCCATCATTCTTCTCCATTTCAGCGGGTACTCCCCTTCTTTTTAATGCAAAGTATAACTCTATAGCCTTCTTCTGTTGCTGTTGAAGAATCAAGTATATCACAAAACCAATTCTGGCAGCTTCTGCATAATGGATGATTGTAATTTTTAAGCGAATAATCGAATACTCTTTTTTCAATTATTCTGTCACACTGAATGCAATCAAAGTCATCATAATGATTCATATATATCAAGATGCTTTATTAATAAAACAATAGCTGCACATGTCTTCAAAAAATACCAAAAATCTTATGTTAATATGTGATAACAATTATACAATTAAAATGTTATAACATACAATAATATTTATTATTTTTTCCTAAATTGGGCATTATGGAGTGTATTTTAATTAAATAATTAAAATACAGTGTATATAATGATAAATAATTGAATCATAATAGTACAAATACCAGGTTGTTGTGCAGTGCATTGAATTACATTATTTACCTTTCACTTTTAACATCTTTTAGCTATGAAAACTCTATTGATACGTCTTTTGCTGGTTTCTGTCATTTTCTTTTACACAGACTTCAGTCACAGTACTACTAAGGCAACACATACCTGCTATTATAAAAATCATCCGCTTACGCTTGGCCCTAAGGGCGGTTGTTATTATATCAACAGCAGTGGTAATAAAACTTATGTTGATAGAAGTTATTGCAATTGCGAATAGACTATGAGAATTTAAGATCAAAATACTTTTAGCCTAACTCCCGCTTGCCGCGGTGGATACATATCCAGAAAGCAGCGAATACTTTTAACCTATACAACAAATCTTTTTTCCACCTTTTCCCCAAACTATTATGAAAAAAATACTACTACTTTCATTGGCAATGAACATTTACAGCCAATTATCATTTGCACAAACTGCAAGCGATGTTCTTGAAAACGGAGTCCACCTAAAAGATGGTGAGAAATTATTTCTTCTCTTTGAAACGAACAAATTAAAATTTGAGGCTGCCAAAAGTATAGAAGACCCGGCCAATCCGGTTTCTTTTAGCGAGGTTTTAGAAGACTCAATGATCTTTCTTGAAAATGGTGGCGGCGTAGGTGTTTACATACGTCCGCTCAATCCGCTTAACTATAGCTGTACAACAGAGAATAAAATAATTGTTGACCCGGTGGATGAAAGTGCAGCTGCTGCGCTTGGCTCTATAATCAAGGTACTTAGTAACGTTAATAAAAGTGGGGGTAGAGAGTCTTTTACTGAAGATTCTTCAGCAGAAGAAACAGACATTGAAATATGCGAATACTATATGAACTTAAAGAAGCTGGTTGTTTCTATTCAAACTCAACTTTCGGATAATCAAAAGAACCGAATTAATGAAATCTTTAAAAATCTTAAGAATTTAACTTTTATTGATGAAACTTCTACCAAAGACAAACTAGCTATCATTAAAACCGACATGGATGAAGTTGAAACTCATTTCATTGATATTTCTAAACTTATAGATAAAGGTAAAACTGCTACAGAAAATTATGCTTGCCCTTATCCAGAAACATTTATGACACAATTTATGTTCAATACAATTTTTAAAGAGTTAACCAATACATTAAACGAACAAAAAAAACGATTAACAAATTTACAGGCAGCATATAATCTTGTCAAATCTGCACAGGAAAAAGCAAGCATAGGTGGAGGCGTTCCGGGATTAAGATGGTGTTTTAAGTTAGAAAGTGTACCGGTAAAAGAAGGTAAAATCTCTGTGTATACCGTTACAATTAAAGAGAATGGATTAAAACTTTCCGAAGATGGGGAAATTGTCAACGTAGAAACTAAAGAGGTTTTAAAAACGACCTTCCGCACCCGCAGATTTTCCAGATTTATTCCTGAAGCTTCCGTTGGAACAGCCTTTACATTTTTAAAATACAATTCATACGGAACCACATCCGATTCTACCGGACAACAATATGTTGGTACACCAACAGCAAATACACTGAAAAATTTAAACGTAACAACTATGATCAACTGGAATTACTATATTCCAAACTCCCCTATCCATCCTTTATATCAAATCGGAGTAGGTATAAATTCAGGTATGCCTACCTTATTCACCGGTTTTGGTATCAGAAGCAATGTAGGCCTAAAGCGCTTAACTATCTCCGGTGGTATTGCTGCAACCTGGCTGCAGGAATTAAACACATTAAAAGTTGGTGATAAAGTATCAGGCACGGATGATATTAACAAAGATTTTAAATATAGTTCTTCGCCTACCTTTACACCCTATTTTGGTATACAGTATAACTTTAAATAACCGGCACTAAGTATCCCTATAATGCCCTGCTGTTAGATCATTCATTTGATCAAAGCAAGCAGGGCATTTATAAACATAAACAGGAATTTTTCTTTCATCTATTTTTTAACATTGGTAATCCAATACCTTGCCTTTTTAGTTACGAAGATAACTCTTACTTAAAGGTGAATAGAGAAAATGAGGTCAGAAGGCTGTAAAGTCAAAGCGCTGACTTGTGTTAACACAAGTCAGCGCTTTATTGAAAATATTTTAAGGATTACATTCGCCGCGACGAACCTTTTTTATTTGGCTCCCGTACGCTGCTCAGAGCCACAGACCACTGAAAGAAGATGGATAAAAGATGTTGCGTATTTTAAAACATTGTTAATTTTTTACGGCAGTGAGTGGTTGGTCGATGACACAACCACGGCATCTTCAGTAGCAAAGGCAACAACGCTACCAACCATAGCTAAAATAATAATCCCAGTTATGAAAGAATTGAAATTTTCATTTTTTCTTCCTCACTTTTACAATTTAAAAAAATCTTTGGTAAAGAAATCGCCACTTCATTATTAAAATGAAAAGTAAAAAATAATACTTTCCGACCTTCGATTGGAAAATATTTTTTATTCCAAAATTCATGTACTTCAATTTGAAATTTAAACGCTCTACCTGAAGGTATTTCAATTTCATTATCTAGCTTAAAGACTGATGTTTCATTTTCAGTAGGAATACGAATTTTAAATTTAGCTATCGTTTTTAAAATGCCTGGCTTGGGTAATCCAGAAAGCCCGCTATACAAATGCTTTGCATTAAGATTAATTTCTTTTAATAAAATTGTTTTCGTTGAGTGATTAATCAATGAAAAAGTAAAAATTGGGAAAGGCGATTTATTTGTATCATTATTAATAAAAGCATTGCTTACATTATCATAAATTTCCCAAGCACATTTTTTATTGTCAATTCCTATAGAAACACACTCAATGTCATCTTTTAAAAAATTCTCTGTATTAGACTTAATAAAAATTTTACTTATAAGACTAGAAACTAAACTCGCAGTCATTAAAACAATACCAATTATTGGCTCGAATTCCTCTGTATTTAAATACCATATTATTGATATATTTAGAGCAATAACTTCAGCAATTATGACAATAATGTTTTGTAATATTTTTAATAATCTTTGAATCATATAACTTTAAAATCACTCTATATCCTTTTTAAATAAAAATCAAATATAGCTTTGTTTAATCTTACAGCACTCTCCATAGCATCTTTTTCTTTTAGTAGTTCTAAACAACTTGCAGCCATTATAGTTGTTTTAAACAAGACACTGTTCAACCTGATTTCTGATACTTGTGAATCTACAGTCCTTGTAAAATCATACGAATGCCATCCTAAATGTTCGTATTTACTTAAAAAAGCCCACGTATCATAACTTCTTTTAATTTGTTCTGTCCACAAATCGTTTAAATCAGACTCAAAAAATTTATTTATAATATCATTTGTCTGAGGAAATTTCTTTACATCAAACTCCAAACAATAATCACGTATTTGCTTAAATATATTGTTTTCGTCATTATATAGTTCATTATACTTTTCAACTTCAGCACTATCAATAAATCCAGCATCTAGATATAATCGCAAAAATGACTTAGCTTTTTTTAAATCAGAATCGTACAAAGAATATAGCCGCACATAAAATTCTTCGTCTGATTTTGACAGTCTTATTATATATCCGGTTGTAATGAAATCTGAAAGTAAATTTCTTGAAAGTAATCCTATAGCATGCTCATGTTTTGTAATACCGTCTTTAACTAACACGCGTATAGATTCAAGGTTGAAATTTACCCTTTCTAAAACATGATAAAATGTAAATCCTACCGGAAAATTATTTCTCTCTTCAATATCTTTACTTAGGATTGGATTAGTAATACTTAAAATTTCCTCTATAATCTCGTCTGGCTTCATTGTTAGTCTTGATTGTTTGTTGTTCATACTTAACAATTTAACCTCTTAAAAATTCACTCTTTGTCCGGTATTTATAACGAATCTAAAAATAAAAAGTCGCAGCCCGTTGACGATTAACGTGCTGCGACTTTAAATGGTAGCGGGAATACCCCGATAGCTATCGGGGGAACCTGTGTCCGTCAGCTGACGGATATGAGCCGACGACTACTTAAACTGTATATAACTACTACACCCATAAAAATTGAGCTAATAAAAAACCCTTAGCTTTTTCAAACTAAGGGTTTCTAATGGTAGCGGGAACACCTGTGTCCGTCAGCTGACGGATAGGAGCCTGACGAACGCGAGTAGTTAACTATATAATCCGAATCCATAAAAATTAAGCTAAACAAAAAACCCTTAGCTTTTTTAAACTAAGGGTTTCTAATGGTAGCGGGAACAGGACTCGAACCTGTGACCTTCGGGTTATGAGCCCGACGAGCTACCAACTGCTCCATCCCGCGGTATATTTTTGGTATTTTTCGTCTTTTCAGAATAATCAGAACCTCTTTCTGATTGTTGGTGTGCAAATATAGGAAAATTACTTCAATGTGCCAAATTATTTGAAAAATGAGCCGGATCTTCCCGCTCAAATCCAAATTTCCCTGCTCAAAACGCCTCCTACTCGCCTGACCGTAAAACGCTTATAGAACCTTATTTTTTCAAAAAAGATTCCCGTACCACGACTGTTTTTGCCCATTTATCATGCAACGTCTGGTTTTTAGGTTCTTTCGACATCAGCAGGCAATCAATGATAAACCAGGCTGCCAATACATAGTTTATATAAGAAAGTTGAATCACTTGCTGCATGTCTCCGAAACCGAGAACTGTCTCGCCTTGCTGCACATAATGAAAAACATAACTTTGTACCATACTTAGCACCATTAAAATCACATAATAATAATTGCGGATAAGAGCCTGCTGCCAGGAAATCAAACGCAGGTCTTCTGTAGTTACTACTATGTTTGATACTTTTTTACCAAGTGTTTGTCCATACACTTTTTCCGCAACCACTTTATACAATAAATCTATAACAGCGAAGAGGATCGCCACTGAAAGTGATTTCCACCATCCCGGAACAAAATAACTTATACCGTAAGTAAGTGCTGCACTTAAAAGCATGTCAAAAAATGATGCATTGAACCTGCGGATCAAACTCACATATTCTATATTTTCTGCCGGTAGCTCCTCCTGAAATGCATCAAGAATTTTTTCTTCCATAGTTCTTAATTTCTATCTATAACCACCGTACCACCAATGATGTCATGCAGCGCCTGCCGCTTTGGTGTCATAAAAACAAAGGCCATGTCGATGGCGGCAATCAACACGGCGATTTTAAATATATCACCCAGATTGACCAATGAAAACAATACGGGGTATTGCAGGTAGTCTTCTCCAAACACGGGTACCAGGATGTAAAAATAGGTTGCATACAGCACCGGCAGTATGATCCAGAAAATATTTCTTTTGAATACATGCGCCCAGCTTGTTTTCTGCATGTCATCTGTAAGCACAAGCAAGGCATACATTTTTTTACTGAAGGATTGGCCGGAAGATTTTTCAGAAATAATTTTATAGGCCAGCAAAAGAACCACGCAGCCCAGGTATAAGGGCCGCTTATATACATGCGGCAATACAAATCCTACCAGATACGCCAGGATCCAGCAGTTGACCAGTTCGATCAATGCTATGAAAAGGCGTTTGCCGGGTGCGGCAAAGGTATATTCCTGTATGGGTTCTTCTTCTTCGTCGATCAGCATAATCCTAATGCATAAAGAGTGGTTTGGTTCCTTGGAATACATACACAGCAAGCAGCAATGTATACAATACAATAATGACAATGATAGATATGCCGTTGTATTTAAACAATGATCTTAAGTTTGATAATGCCTGTTCAATTCCGCTGCGGCTGAAAGAAGAAATGTTTTTCAATAAACCGTTAGAAAATTTTAATAAATATACCGTAGGGATAATACCTAATACTGCAAAGACAAAATAACCTACAGCTACATACATAATCATACCGGAAGCTTTAAGATTGTTCACATCCGGCTGGTCGGATGTTGAAGCTCTAAATGCTGTTGCCATAGAAATAGCAACTAAAATAAAAAAGCCAATTATCACGAAACTTATTATAGACAGAAACCTTCCCCATTTGGCAGTTGCTGTAAGATGTGCCCGCATCATATTTGTAAAATCTGAATCTAAACCGGAATCTGTATCTGTATTATCTATAATTTCCATATGCAGTTAAAATTATTGTTATTAATCAATACGAATGAAATTAAAATAATAAACGCATACAATTCTAAAAAGATATTCATAATATGCATTAAAAAAATAAAACCCGCCGACGCAGGTTTTATTTTTAATGTCGTTTAATATTACTATTGATAAATTTTTATGCGGCATTCAGCACCGCGATCATTGCAACAAGAAATAAAATACCATAGAAACATAAGATTACGATGGTGAAAATACCATAAAATTTAAACAGGGATTTTAAATTTGATAAGGCATTTTCAATACCTGTAATATCCATGGCCGGAACAGTTTTTAAAATACCTGTAGAAAATTTAAACATGTAAAAGACCGGGAAAAACCATAGCAGCGCAAAAAGCAGGTAGAAGATGGTAACTGCAACGCCGGGATTGAAGTCGCCAAACTGGTCTACAGCTGCCGTGCCCAATTGTTCAAAGATTAAGCCGATGCTGAATGCTAAAATTACAAGCAGACCCAAACCAACAAAACCAACAATGGATAAGAACTTCCCCCATTTAGCAGTTTCGGTTAAATACTCTTTCATTTTTTTTGTGAGGTTCGATGTGTTTTCTGAACCGATTTCTGAGCTGTCTAAAATGTCCATCTGAAGGGTAAATTAAAATTAGTTGTACTAAAATTGAATATAAAAAAAAGTCATCCCGATAGCAATCGGGATGACCTTCCAATCTGTATAAATTAAATATGTAAGGCTCTGTTCTCTGTAGCTGCTAAACAAGCTTCTTTGAACGACTCTGTAAAGGTTGGGTGCGCATGCGACATTCTGCTTACATCTTCTGCAGATGCCCTGAATTCCATCGCTACCACTGCTTCAGCAATCATATCTGCCACACGCGGACCGATCATGTGCACGCCTAAAATTTCATCGGTGTTTTTATCTGCAAGTACTTTTACAAAACCATCTACATCCATAGATGCTCTTGCTCTGCCGGATGCCTTGAACGGGAAGTTTCCTACTTTGTATGCTTTGCCGTCTTTCTTCAACTGCTCTTCGGTATAACCAACTGCTGCAACTTCAGGCCATGTGTACACAACACCCGGTATTAAGTTGTAGTTGATGTGCGGTTTTTGTCCGGCAATGGATTCAGCAACAAACACCCCTTCTTCTTCTGCTTTGTGTGCAAGCATGGCGCCTACCACCACGTCACCGATGGCATAAATGCCCGGCACGTTTGTTTGTAAATGCGCATCAACGGCTACTCTGCCGCGCTCATCCATTTTCACGCCTGCAGCTTCCAGGTTCAGTCCTTCTGTGTACGGACGACGGCCCGTTGCCACCAACACGTAATCGCCTTTCAGCTCCACGACTTTGCCATCTTTATCTTCTGCAGTAACGGTTACTTCTTTGCCTTTGGCCGTAGCACCTGTTACTTTATGACTGAAGTAAAATTCAAAGCCTAAATGATTTTTAGAAACTTTGATCAGCTCTTTTCCCAAGGCTCTGTCCATCGTCGGAATCAATGTATCCATGAATTCAACCACAGAGACTTTAGCGCCTAAACGCGCATATACGGAACCAAGCTCCATACCGATTACACCGCCGCCAATAACGATCAGGTGTTTGGGTACTTCTGTCAGCTCCAATGCTTCGGTAGAAGTGATGATACGTTTTTTATCGATCGCTACATTTGGCAATGAGGTTGGCTTGGAACCTGTAGCGATGATTGTTTTCGCTGTTTTCAATTCTTTCACGCTGCCATCTGCCGCTGTTACTTTGATGGTGTTTTTATCAACGAAAGAACCGATGCCTGTATGCACATCGATTTTGTTTTTCTTCATCAGAAACGTGATCCCGTCGCAGGTTTGTTTTACAACGCCTGCTTTACGATCGATCATTTGTTTGATGTTTACTTTTACATCTTTCACATCAATGCCATGTTCTTTGAATGTGTGCGTAGCATTGTAATAATGTTCAGATGAATCCAGTAATGCTTTTGAAGGAATACAACCTACATTTAAGCAGGTACCGCCAAGGGTATTGTATTTTTCAATCAATGCGGTCTTCATGCCAAGCTGCGCGCAACGGATTGCTGCTACATACCCGCCAGGACCAGAACCGATAACTACTACGTCGTATTGCATATTTTTTAGTATTAAGTACAGAGTACAGAGTACAGAGTACGTTATAATATTTTAACTATTTTATGTTGTTCTCAAGTACTAAGTACTCCGTACTCTGTACTCTATACTTGTATTTAGTACTCCGTACTCTATACTCCTAAAAGCAATCTGCTTGGATCTTCCAGTAATTGTTTCACACGTACCAGGAAGCCTACAGACTCACGGCCGTCGATGATGCGGTGGTCGTAAGAAAGTGCCAGGTACATGATCGGACGGATCACTACCTGTCCGCCTACTGCTACCGGACGCTCAACAATGTTGTGCATACCTAAGATGGCAGACTGTGGTGAGTTGATGATTGGCGTAGACAACATAGAACCGAAGATACCACCGTTGGTAATGGTGAATGTACCGCCGGACATTTCATCGATGCTTAGCTTACCGTCGCGAGCGCGTGTTGCCAGACGAACGATCTCTGCTTCGATCTCGTTGAAGTTCATGTTCTCTGCATTACGGATCACCGGTACTACCAAACCTTTTGGTGTTGATACCGCCACCGATACATCGCAGTAATTGTGGTAAACGATTTCATCGCCATCAATGTATGCATTCACGGCAGGATATTCCTGAAGTGCCATACATACTGCTTTGGTGAAGAATGACATGAAGCCTAAGCCGATGCCGTATTTCTCTTTGAATGTATCTTTGTATTTCGCGCGCATGTCCATTACCGGCTTCATGTCTACTTCATTGAATGTAGTAAGCATGGCTGTTTCGTTTTTAACAGCTACCAGGCGGCGTGCAATGGTTTTACGAAGGCTGGTCATTTTCTGACGGTCATCTGCACGTTTGCCTCCAGCTTCTCTTCCGCCTGCCGGTGCTGATGGAGCAGAAGCCGTTGCCGGTTTCGCTGCCGGGGCCGCAGATGCTTTCATCGCGTCTTCTTTTGTAATGCGGCCGTCTTTGCCTGTACCTGCTACTGCAGCAGCGTCAACGCCTTTTTCATTTAATATTTTACCTGCTGCCGGAGATGCATGTCCGGCTGCGTAGTTGCCGCCTGATGCTGAAGCAGTCGCTGCTGCTGCAGGAGCTGAAGCCGGAGCAGAAGCTTTTGCCGCACCGCCCGCTGAAGGAATGATCTTGCAAACCACTGTACCGATTGCAACGGTATCACCTTGCTTCGCCAACACTTCTACTACACCGGCAGTTTCCGCACGCAGTTCGAATGTTGCTTTATCTGATTCGATCTCGCATAACAGATCTTCAGCGTTGATTACATCGCCCGATTTTACGGACCACTGACCTAAGGTTACTTCTGCAATAGATTCTCCTACTGCAGGGATTTTCACTTCGATCGGTGCCGCATTACTTGCTGCTGCCGGTGCTGAAGGAGCTGCCGTCGCGGGAGCTGCCGCTGCTGCCGGTTTAGCCGCGCCTGATCCGGCGCCTTCTTCAATGGAACAGATTACAGAGCCTACTGCTACGGTATCGCCTTCTTTTGCTTTTAATTTCAGGATACCGGATTTTTCAGCGTTCAATTCGAATGTTGCTTTATCTGATTCGATCTCACAGATCAATTCGTTTTCATTTACAAAATCTCCATCTTTTTTATTCCATCTTCCGATGGTTACTTCCGCGATGGATTCACCTACTGCAGGTACTTTTACGTCAAATGCCATAATTCAAAATTTCAATTAGAATAAAATTCTTTTTTAATTATTTTTGTGATAAGCCTGATGCTTACCGGATATTCATTTTTTCGATCTTGTCAGCAAACGCACGTTTCACAAGCTCTGCCTGCTTTTCGTTGTGTGCCTTCAGGTAACCTACCGCCGGAGAAGATGCTTCATCACGCGCAATTACTTCGATCTGTGTATTGTTCGCTAAATACATTCTACGCAGGATATAACCCCACGCGCCCATGTTGTATGGCTCTTCCTGTACCCAAACATATTCCGCGTTTTTATACTTCGCGAAAATTTCTTCCAGCTGTTTTTCAGGATATGGATACAATTGCTCAACACGAACAACGGCTACGTCTGTACGCTTGGCGTTTTTCTGTTCTTCAAACAAATCGTAGTATACTTTACCTGTACAGAACAATACACGTTTTACTTTTTTCGCATCAACGTTTGCATCATCAATCACTTCCTGGAATCTTCCGTCTGTGAATTCTTTCAGATCAGACATTACCAGCGGATGTCTTAATAAAGACTTCGGCGCCATGTTGATCAACGGCTTACGGAATTCCCACTTCAGCTGTCTGCGTAATGCGTGGAAAATGTTCGCCGGTGTAGTGATGTTTGTAACCACCATGTTGTTGTTGGCACACAACCCAAGGAAACGCTCCAGACGCGCGGAAGAGTGTTCAGGACCCTGGCCTTCATAACCGTGTGGTAACGACATTACAATACCGTTCTGGCGCTGCCATTTTGTTTCACCCGATGTAACGAACTGGTCGATCATTACCTGTGCGCCATTGGCGAAATCACCAAACTGTGCTTCCCAGATTACAAGCGCGCTTGGGTTTGCCATTGCATAACCGTATTCAAAACCTAACACACCGTATTCGGATAGTAAGGAGTTGTAGATACGGAAACGTTTCTGGTTATCTGAAATGTGATTCAAGCTGTAGTATGGTTCGTTTGTTTCAGCATCTTTCAATACAGCATGGCGGTGAGAGAAAGTACCACGCTGAACGTCCTGGCCGCTTACACGAACAATTTTTTTCTCTAATAATAAAGAACCATAAGCAAGCAATTCTGCCATTGCCCAGTTTGCCGTTTTTGTTTCCTGCAATTGTTCTTTACGGTCTTTTAATAATTTTTCAATCTGCTTCAACGGTTTGAAATCCGCCGGAATATCTGTGATGGCCTTGCCTACTTTATCAATCACTTCCTGTGTGATAGACGTATCAGGAGACCTGTCGAAATCTTCTTTTGTTGCCTTGCGGAGTTCTGTCCATTCTTTTTCCATTTTCTGTAAAGAATATGGAAGTGGTTTTTGTTTCACCTGGTTCAAGCGATCCTGTAACATGTCTCTGAATTCACGATCCATGTTTTTCGCAATCTCAGCATCTACATCACCACGCTCAATCAATTTCTGATTGTATAGTTCACGTGGGTTTGCATGACGCGAAATAACGTTGTATAATTTCGGCTGTGTGAATTTAGGTTCATCGCTTTCGTTGTGACCATGACGGCGGTAGCAAACCATGTCGATGAAAATATCTTCGTTGAATTTCTGTCTGTATTCAGCAGCCAGGCGCATGCAGAATGTTACCGCTTCCGGATCATCCCCGTTCACGTGCATTACCGGCGCATCAATAATTTTAGCTACATCTGTACAGTAGATGGAAGAACGTGCATCTTCAAAGTCTGTTGTAAAACCAACCTGGTTGTTGATTACAAAGTGAATGGTACCACCAGTCTGGTAACCGTTCAGCTTACTCATCTGTACAATTTCATACACGATACCCTGTGCGGCAACCGCCGCATCACCGTGGATCAATACAGGTAATACTTTTTTATAATCGTAGCCATATAAACGATCTCCCTTCGCACGCACAAATCCTAAAACTACAGGATCTACCGCTTCTAAGTGAGACGGGTTCGGCATTAATTTCAAATTAATCTTCTGACCTTTTGGTGTAACCACTTCGCTTGAATAGCCCATGTGGTATTTCACGTCACCGTCGCCCATGGTCATATCGGGCTTGATGTTTCCTTCGAACTCGTTGAATATTTGTTCGTAGGTTTTGCCCATGATGTTTGCCAGTACATTCAGACGGCCGCGGTGCGCCATACCGATTACGACTTCTTCCACGCCAAGTTCAGCACTTGCCGTGATCATTTTATCAAGCGCAGGGATGGTTGTCTCGCCGCCTTCAAGAGAGAAACGCTTCTGCCCTACATATTTTGTATGCAGGAAGTTTTCGAAAACAACCGCTTCATTCAGCTTGGAAAGAATACGTTTCTTTTCGTCCAGGGTCAATGCATGTGCAAGTGACTCTTTTTCGATTTTGTTACGCAGCCATGCTAATTTCTCCGGCTTACGGATATACATATATTCAAAACCGATCGCGCCTTCGTAGATGAATTTTAAGGTCTCTACAATTTTACGAAGTGGCGCCGCACCGATTCCTAATTCGTTACCGGCTTCAAAAACCACGTCCAGGTCCGCATCTGACAGACCGAAGTCTGCAAGCTCTAATAAAGGCTTACGGTCTTTACGCTCACGTACGGGGTTGGTCTTGGATCTTAAGTGGCCTCTGCTCCTGTAAGCATGTATTAAATAGTGTACACGAACTTCCTTTTCTGATACCGTTGTAGCAGGACTTGCTGCTACGGCTGCAACGCCATTACCTGTTGGAGCTGCTGTGCTGCCGCCATTGGCTGCGCCTTTTTCTCCGTATTTCTGCAAAGAGAAATTATAGCCTTCAAAAAACTTCTGCCAGGTTTCATCTACAGACAAAGGGTCTTTGCGGTATGACTGATACATCTCATCCACGTATGAGATTTCTGCATTTGCTACGTATGAATATTTATCCATTTCGGTTACTTAATTAGTATGGTACAAAGGTAATACATTGGCAAAATGTTCATAACCTTATATTCGAATATTCAAATATACATTGAAGTTCAAACATTTATGCTATTTTGAAGGTATATTTTAATTCTGTTTTAAAACTGAAAGGCAAGACTATTATCTAAATAAACAGGTTGGCAATTATGTCAAAATCCTGATAATCAAATCAATAAAATATTAGTAAAAACTGCCAAACTATAACAAAAACAAACAAATGGTTGGCAGTTTACGGAAATCTCAGCAAAGCATTTATTATAAAGCAGTGGCGTAAACGTGCCAAACCATGGCGGGAATCATGCATTTATTCGCGGCGAATACCACCATTTAGCGAAAGGAAACAACGGGCCGTGGTGCTGCACGTAAAGGGGGATAAACTGTCGGTGAATATCTAGCTGAG
>NZ_JBQCDF010000228.1:0-6090 GCF_051961495.1 Cytophaga sp.
AAAAATAACACCATAAAATTAAACCATATTTTCTGTTTAAAATACAAAATTCCATTCTTTTTTATAAAAAAAGCGGCCAATGCAATTAAGTTTGTAGAGGTTTTATAATGAAAGCGACGATGAAATTTTTTTAACAAATTCATCAATTAAAGCATTTGCATCATTAAAGCTAATCTTTTCATTTACAGATATTTCAGAAGCAAGTAGACCGTCATTTACTTTAATCTGGGCATTAAAACCCAACGTTCTGCCGGGTGCCGTAAATTTATGTGTAATGGGATGTATATCGGCAGAAGTTGGTTGGGCAATGAACGCACCGAAGCCAGGAACGATCACACAGTCATGATTTCCAACCAATTCCGATATATATGATTCAATATTCTTCATTTAAAAGCTATACGTCAAACCACCTAAAATGTTGATTCCTTTCACCTGGTAGTATAAATACCTCTGATATTTCTGTGACAATATATTATTAAATTCTAAGAAAGCCGAGAAACTGCTTGAAAATCTGTATTCTGTTTTCAAGCTCAGGTCGGCGATGTCTTTTAACTGAACACTTGTATTGCTCTCCAGGTTAAGGCCGTGTATACCACTAAGGTAATACATTTCAGCATTAAAGTATATTTTTTTCTTTAAATTATATTGAATGCCAAGGGCCAGCTGTGAGGCCGGACGATGCCATGCTTTCGCCAACACATCAGTGTTCCAGGCATTGTAAATATAATTTGCCGAGATTCTCCAGTCCTGGTTCAGGTCATAAAAGATACTTCCATCCAACACAAATACACCGGCCTTATCATATAAGGCCGTAAATTTACTGGAATCTGTTGCACTGTTCGTGAAGAAATACTGGTTTGTATAAGCCTTATAGCCAAGCTGCGCTTTATAGCTGACTTTATCAGATAAGTTTCCGGATGAACCCAGATACACGTCAATTTTCTTGTTTGAATGTGCCAGCGGTACATCCGAGCCCAGATAAGGGTTTTGCTGAATAAAAGTGCGGTAGGTATTTTTCTCCATGCCTCCGCCAATACCTCCATACAACATTATTTTACCCGGAATGTAGTTATAATCAGCATGAATCGCCGGATACAAATGCATACCTTTCGAACCTTTCAAAGTATCTGTTGAGTAGTTCACATTAGCTCCAACCGTGATTTCCCACTTATCCTGGATAATTTTATAGGTTGGTTTGATTTGAAACAGAATCCTGTTCAATGTAGAAGAATCAGACCTGTTTGCGCTGGAAATCCCCAGGTCAACAGCTGCGCTGCGGGTATCATTCAGCTTTAAATCTCCCCTTCCGTTCCAGGCAATTTCAAGCTCACTTGCCTTCAGCTTGGTTGTTAAATAATACAGGTCCAACCCTGAATTGTATGTAAACTTATCGCCGACTTTCGTTTTAACCGTATTTACACCGGCGTGAAAAAGCTGGTAGGTTTGCTTGATCGAATCTTTATTATTGGCAGCAATATCCTGCGGCAAACCATAATACCTGTATCGATTGTTGCTATAGGAAACGTGTCCCCTCCAGGTAGAATTTTTACCATAGCTGCTCCCGAAGAATTCAAGCAGGTCCTGACCGTTTCCAGAATTCTGCAAAGAGCCTTTAGAAGATGACAAATGTTTAAAATGCGTACCGTAAGAATATTTAGAACTGCGTTTGTTTGTATAATAAAACTCACCCAATACGGTTCCGTAATTTCCAAACCCAAGCTTTGCATAACCCGGTAAAATCGGGCTAATTGAATCAACGGGCATGGTAGGAATCTTCACCCTTGCATCAAACCTTGGAGGATTGATTGTGTAATCGCGCGTATCATACTCCTGAGGTTTCGGATCCGGTATTGGTTGTACATCCAGGTTCTGTTCATAAAAACGGTTCGCCGGAACCAGTTCAAGTTTCGCGTTTACTTCGTTATAAAAAACAGCCGTGGGAATTTCGCCTTCTTTCTGAGCAAACAGTGATATTGAACCTGTAAATACAAGTAAAGCAAGTAATAGCAGCTTATTATTCATTACCTTCACCCTCCTTCGTTTTTTTAGTTCCATCTGATGCATTTAATTGATCAAGCTTAGCCTGAGCCTGTTTTCGAATATCTTCAACCGGAGACTTCTGAATAATAGACAACAATGTTTCTCTGGCCTGGAACAATTCATTCTTCGCAATAAAGTTATCTGCAATCAACAGGAATGATTTGCCGAACCAGGTTTCATAACTATAAAATGTATTATTAAAATCGTACAATGTTTCTATAGATTGCTTGTATTGTTTCTTCTCGTACTGAATCTTGGCAACCATATACTGTGATTCCGCGGCACTAATATCTTTGGCTCCATTCAGGCAGGATAAGAAATAATCCTGTGCCGCATCGTAATCTTTTTTCTGGTAAGCAATCTTACCTTTGTGTAACAGTGCCTTATTTTCTGCATCCGGAGCAGCAGAGCCGTGACCTAATACTTTATCCGCATATATAGTAGCAGAATCCAGTTTGTTTGAATCATAATAAGCAGTCATTAATCCTACCCAGGCAGCAGTTTTCTCCTTATTCGTTGAAGCATTCTTCTGAAGCTCGTCATAGAATTTGATCGTATTCGGCAAATCATTCTGTACATAAGAAATCTCTGCCAGGCGCTGTATGGATTTTTTATAGTACTGATTTTTTGCAGTTACGATTTCAGCATATAGTTTTTTAGCATTGTCATATTCTTTCGTTCTGAAATAAGAATCTGCCAGATAAAACTGTGCTTCACCAATACTCGCATGGTTTGGATATTGCTGAATAAATGCAGCAAAGGCTGGTATCGCCTGCTTATATTTCTCAGCGTTGTAAAGCGACTGGGCATTTCTGAAATCCACTTCCTTCAGATCTTTTGAATCCGGATTAGCATCCTTATAAGAAGCAAGTATGGCAGGGAACTGATCTTCCTTCTCCTGAATACCTAATATCTCCTGAATGCTTAACAATGCATTGTAAGCCGGTGCACTCTTGGGATACTCAGTCAGGATGCGTTTGTTATCAGCCAGTGCTTTATCATATTCCTTTAAATTGAAATAAGACACGGCTCTTTTTTGCAGAGCAACCGGTTTGATCCCTTTTAAATCCTCCTTCTTATTAATAATTTTTGTATACCCTTCAATGGCCAGTTCATACTTACTGGCTTCGAGATCCAGCTGAGAACGCTGCATCACGGCTTCATCATAATACGTAGAGTTTGGATATTTATTCGTCAATTGCGCATACATAGAATATGCTACTGACGTTTTATTGGTCAGATAATTTATGGTCGCTTTCTGGAAAAGAATATAATCTTCATCTTCTTTTCTTTCTGCAAGAGCTAAATCATAATATTTAATTGATTCCGGAAAACGTCTGGTTACAAAATACAATTCAGCTAATCTCAGCTCTGCATCCCTGTAATACACATCCCCGCTTCCTTTTTTATCGGCTAGTAACGTTATAAATTTCACAAACTGCGGAACGGCATCGTTCCATTTTTCCTGATAGTAATATGCGTAACCTAATCCGTAATAAGATTTGATCACATTCACATTTTCCAGCGTACTTCCTTTTTCAATAGCTTCTGCATAAGCATCTACAGCTTCGCTGTATCTCTTTTCCTGAGAAAGACATTCTCCTTTCCAGAAATAAGAGTTGATGTAAATAGTTTTATCAAAACTGTATTTGGAAGATTTATTCAATACTGCCAGCGCACCGGTATAATCTTTTTTATTGATTAATTCCACCGCCTTGTAATAAGCAATACGCTGATAAGTGGTATTGATACGTGAGTTATGATATTTTAAATTTTCAATATAGGTAAGCGCCTCATCGTAATTCTTTGAACCCAGATAAGACTCACTTAAAAGTTCTGAAGCTTCCTGTCCGTGACTGCTTTTAGGATATTTTTCCAGGTAGTTTTTCAAACGTGTAGTCGCATCTGTAAACCGGCCTAAATCGGCGGCAACCTTTGCATATAAAAACGTTGCTTCTTCTGTAATAGGCGCATTGAATGAAGCGCGCTGGGCAGTTTCAAAAGCCAGGATGGCAGATGGTTTGTCATTCGACTTCAGGTAACTCAAACCTAATATATAAGCCGAAGATTGTCCGAGAGAATCTTTATCGCTGGCAATTGTTTGCAACATATCTGCAGCCTGTTTATACTCTCCTGATTTGTATGAAGAAAAACCGATGCGGTATTTCATATCCGGAGAAAGACTTTTCGTACCGGTAGCCGTTAAATAATCTTTGAATAAAGGGGTTGATTTATCAAACTGTTGCTTGAAAAAATATGCATCTGCAAGAATCAATTTGATGTCGTTGGTATTCGGTCCGGCCGACTTATCTTTAATAACCCCTTCGGCATAGGGAATCAGTTCATCGTATTTACCTTGTCTGTAATAAATATTAGCAATCAATACTGCAACAAGCGGTTTATAGTCATTACTTTCAGCGGCTTTATTCAGATCTGTTAAGGCTGCTTCATAATCTGTATTCTTAAATTCAATGTAACCAGCGTAATAATTCGCTGCATAGGTATACTGGTGCTTTTGAGATTTACATGCATTGAATTTTTCCAAAGCAACCGGAAAGTCTTTTTTGGTAAAACTTGCATAACCGGATCTGAATTGATATTCATTTTGTTCACCCGCAGATAATTTAGCAGGGTCTACCTGCGTATAATATTCAATTGCCTTATCGTATTTCTTATTATTATAGAAAAAATTACCCAGGTCAAAACCTGCCCGGCCGGATTTTACATGGTTAGGATATTTTTCTGTAAAGCTTTTAAAAAGATATTCAGCGTCGTCGTTAAATAGATTTAATGCACATACCGCAACATAATATTCAGACTCGATTGCCTTTAAATCCTGCGGGTACTGCAGAATGTATTGCTGGTAAAGTTCTTTAGCCGCAACATACTTTTGTTTGTCAAACAGTTCCATGGCATTGTAATACAAGCGATCGGGAGCTGTGTTCGTTGCCGTATTCTGAGCATAAGCCGTATGCAAAGAGAGAAAAACAAACAAAATGAAAATTATTCTTTTAACCATAACAGTTATTTTATCTCATTCTCAATGAATATAACGAAAATCGAAACAACTTCTTATAGTTACGCCTCAATTTGTTAGTACCTGATCAATGAAGAAGTTTGAAAATTAATTCCTTTAATATAAAGCCGTCGCTTACATTCACAACCGTATAGCCTTTCACCATTTTATCTGCTTCGCGAATGGCTCTTACACTGGCAATACACTTATTGATGTCATACAAACGTGACGCGTTTATGTATTCTTTTACAAAGAATGGATGCACCCCTACCACACGCGCCAGGCTGGCTTCGCTCTTATCTGTAGCTGCATGAATGGCCAGTAATTTCAGGTAATAAGTAAATAAGCTTGAAAGCACCATCACGATCGGATTGGCTTTAGGATTGGAATCAAAATGATTGACAATCTTATTCGCTTTAACAATATCCCTTACACCAATAGCTTTTTGCAATTCAAACACATTGTATTCTTTACTTACCCCAACGTATTTTTCGATTAAATCTTCAGAAATAACTACTGATGAATCCTTAACGTTAATCAGCAGCTTATCTATTTCGTTCGCCATTCTGGATAAATCCGTACCAATGGATTCGGCCAGTAAAACAACAGCCTTGGGATCAATCTTATAATTCTTATCCTTTACATATGCATTGATCCACTCTGGCAGCTTATTGTCGTAGATCTTCGCAGACTCAACAAACACAGCGTATTTCATTAAGTGTTTGGTGATCTTTTTACGTGCATCCAGCTTTTTATATTTATGACAAAAAACCAGAATCGTTGTAGGTAATGGATTTTCGAGGTAAGCCATCAGGAACTTCTCGGTCGAATCCTTTACAAGATCCGGGATGTCTTGTGCTTCTTTGATCATTACCACCTGGCGTTCTGAGAACATTGGGTATTTGCGGGCATTCTGTAAAATGGTGGAAACATTGGTATCCTTACCATACAGAATGGTCTGGTTAAATCCCCTTTCAGATTCAGGCAGACAGTTGTTCTCTATGTAGCCAGAGATCAGATCAATGAAATAAGGC
>NZ_JBQCDF010000229.1:0-6064 GCF_051961495.1 Cytophaga sp.
ATTCATAATTCATAATTATCTTTTTTGATCCAGATCAATGCGCGTATCTGTACGCTTTGGTATGTTTGTTAAAAAATAAATGTTATGAAAACATACATGTTACTCTTCAGGCTCGACATCCTTACAAAAGAAGCGCAGCCGGACAAAAAGCAGATGGAAACCTACATGCAGCAATGGATGCAATGGATGAACGGCATCGAAGAAGAAGGCTTGCTGGCGGAAGGCGGCAATCACCTGCAATACAGCGGCAAGGTATTGCGTCCCGGGAAAGTTGTGCAGGACCTGCCTTATGCAGCCAACTCCGAGTCTGTAGCCGGTTATATTCTTATACATGCAAAAAATATGGACGAAGCGGTACGCATCGCGGAGAAATGCCCGATCCTGAATGGCAGTGATAAGAACAGTGTGGAGATCCGGGAGACGGCTTCGTAATGAGCAAATTTACACTCGCGCCAGTCTTTGACTGGTGCGGCGGAGGTGCGTATCATTCCGCATCCGCCGCGGCGGATCTGACTGCATGATAACAACAAAGCTATCCGGGAATTGCAATCCAATGTCGTTTAGTTAAAAAGCTGCTCTCGCAAGATCCAGCGGCCTCATTTAACTCATGTTGGCATTCACCACTCTATCCTAACCACCACTCAACCCGCTGTTGTGCCAACGGCCAACAGCCCACTGCATTATCCTCTATAATGAGTGAGTATTCCTTCTCGTACTTCAGAACCCTTTTCATAGTATACTGCACTGGAATATAGATATTCTTCGGGCAAGTTACAAAGTCCAGCTTTTACAGGATTATAATGTATGTAATCTAACTTCTGCTCAAATATATCATCATCATATAACTCCTTTGACTTAGCACACCGTTTCCAAAAGTGGTACGATCTATCATTTTGCGAAGACTTAAAAAAAGGTAATACATTTGGATGATGAAGTTCCAAATCTGCCTTGATATGCTTACTGCACCCTTCTAAAAATTGCTTTTGAACTTCTGAAGTATCAATCACACCTTTTACTTGCCAAATAATATGAATATGATTATCCATAATGCAATAAGCATAAACAATCAACTGATTCTTTTTTATTTGTACTCGTAACTGTTCTAGAATTATCTCTTTATACTTATCAGGTTTTAACAATCGTTTCCAGTGTCTGATTGTCGCTGTAAAAAATACAGGATAGTAAATTATTTTTTCCATAGCAAAAACAAAAATACTCTTTGCTATCTATTATTCAAACTTCACATTTTCACATTGAGAGCAGTGGGCTGTCGGCCGTTGGCACAACAGCGGGTTGAGTCGTGGTTCGGATAGAGTGGCGAACGCCAACATAGAGTTAAGCTTCTCCTCTTTATCTTACAGCTTTTTCGAAAGCACGATCAGGTGGTTGCAGCGGATGCCGTTATCATATAGCTCTCCTTCGTAGCAGTCGGCATGATTGTCAAAATAATGCTTCACCAGATAATCGTATTCAAAACCCATCTTCTGGTACAGGTACAGCGGACCGATATTGGGTGTGGAAGTAGCGATCAGGATCGTTTTATATCCTTTTTGCTTCGCGAGCTCAAAAGCATGCGCGATCATCCGCGTACCGATTCCCCGGCCCTGTACTTTCTCCGCGACAGCAAGATTCCTGATCTCTGTTGTTTCGGCATTGATGTGCATCAGAATGCAGGCCGCAACCGTTTCTCCGTTATGCAGGGCTATGTAGGTTTCGCCTTTTGCCATATAACTGTCCACGAGCTTTCTCGACGGGTCCGCATCCAGCAGCAGTTCGTAGGGCACCGCATCTGCCTGTTCCAGCAATCGTATGGTGAGCTCCGGTGTTACAGCTGCATCATGCTGCAGCCGCATTTTCAGCAAGGGATAATCCTTTCCTTCTGAATCTTTTTCAGCACGGTCATACACCACAAATCCAAACTTTTTGTAAAAATCCACCGCCTGTATATTCTGCTCATTCACTTCAACGGTCGTAGCTTTTAAATCATTCAGGGCAAACAGCATCAGCTGCCTGCCAAAACCACGGCCGATAAAATCGGGGTCGACAAACAGCATGGCCAGGTCCGTGCCGGCCACACCAAGGATCCCCGTCATGCGGTTGTTGTAAAACTGGCAGTATACGGCAAAGGAAAAGAAGTCGATCTTACTTACCGCCTGCTTATAATACACCAGGTCATCCAGCGCGACAAAATGATGGGTTGCGCGTGCAGACCGCTCCCATAAAGTAACAACAGCATCCCTGTATTTTTCTTCATAAGGTAAAATCACTGCTTCAAAAGCATTCATATAATATGTTATTTGAGTAGAGTCCCCAACGGTTAACCTGCATACAATAAAAATATCCTGGTCAGCGGAACTACTGCTTATATATATTCTTATATGCTTTGCCGGTGCGGTAAGCAACAAACATTCTGCTGCCTTGGTTCCTTATGATCCGGAATCAGTCAGGGATTTTTTCAATCTCTCCCGCTTACCCATCGCGCCAGTCTTTGACTGGTGCTCAGCTGTGACGTCGCGACATATTCATGCTATTTTTGATTTGTACAAAATTTTCAGAATAACAGAATCCGAGTTAAATTTGTCCTTTGTGAGTATTACAATACTACTCATCTGCTCTGCATAAAAGATTAATAATTTCAGGAACAGCTTTCTTAAATGTCAGCATGCAAAGGTGCTTATGGCCATGAGACATGCTATCCATCGGCAGCCACGCTTCATATATGCTTTGTGTCAGCACATACACTTCCTGAATATAGTTTTCAGGTTTATCCATTTGAAAAATAATATCAAACGTTTTGGGAATCTCCAGATCTGCATAAGCGTATAACATAAAAACAGCGATCTCATTATCCTGGCGCACCCAGTTCAAATATTTTTCATAGGCGGGAGATTGATCTTTGTCTTTGCAACGCTTAATACATTCCGCCTGCCAGATAGCGGTTGCCATATCCGAAAAATATTCTGAGGAAACCAAATAACGTTCCTCTGGTCTTGTTGCTTCTTCTGTACGCATAAACTGTATGTTATTGAGAAAGTCACCCCATCACCTCGCGCCAGTCTCTGACTGGTGCGTACTATTTCGCAGTCTTTGACTGCATTCAACACGATAGCATATATGTAGCACACAAACCAACCCAGCTGTTCGGGATTTGCAATCCCGAACCCAGATAAAAGGAATTTGCAATTCCATTATTTAACAAAGTACAATTCTCACCTTTTCTCGCGCCGGTCCTCAGTCAACCGCGGCGGATTTGACTGCATTCAACTACCATAGCATATAGCATATATGTAGCACACAAACCAACAAGCTCTGGTTATGAATGCATCCATGGCATCCAGGCACGCAACAACATATATAGGAATAATAGGAAACAAAGCATTAAAAGTACAGTAACAAGCCCTTTCCGTTGACCGGATGCCGGCACATAAAACAAACGGCCAAGCCTCCAATCAGAGATATAGCAATACAAATAACCGATAAATAGCACAAAGGGAAACATCCGCCTTATTTGTCTAAACCGTCAGTAAGATACTTATTTTTCTTCAGTGGTTGATCATTTAGTCGACATTAGCGCTAGTTGGATGTAAAGAAAGAGAAATGATTTCCGAAGAATTATTAAGAAACGAACTCGTTTTTATGTTTGCGTATGAAATCAATCTTTAGTTGATCTAATTTTCCTTTTCCATCAAGATCATAAAACTGATCACTCAGATCATCGTATAGTTCATTCGGAAATTTCACAAAAAGACTTCTGTTTTTTTCAAAAAGCTGGTTTGCCTTTTCTGTCACATGAGCAAAATCAAAGGCACCCACAAATTTTAAAGCAGCCGGTAAGTGCTTATAATAAATACCGCTTGAGTTAAAATAAAATTGACCGTAACCGCCATTATCGACTTCTCCCTGCAACAATGTGATCATAAAAAATGATCTTTTATATTCGTTCCAGTTCATTACTATTTCATATTCTTTTTTAATCCGATTCGGTAAACCATCAAATAAAAGATCAAAAACCAGCTGTAATAAATGTGTATCGTCGGTTTCATCTATAAGCTCAGCTGTTAACGATACCTTACTACTAGCAGCAACGTTTTTATCTGCACGTGAAAATAAGCTGGAAAAGGTTTTTAAAATACTCATATGGAATCAGATTTTACTAAACAAAGATTATAAGATTAATATTTTACAAGTTAAAAAGTGTCGGAATGATTTACAATGGTTTCCTTTCACCGTGGTCTGTGGCTCCGCCGCGGCGGACAGACCACCCACTGTTTTAAAAGGTGTGACAGCGCAACGGATAACTTTATTTTGCATCACTTGCAGCTTGTATTATAATACTTCACAATGGCTTCCATATCCCGGATGCGGTACGTTTTGTTCCGGATCATCTCCACCAATTCCGGACACTGGCTGAAATACTCCGCCATCTCATTTCTGAAAGATCCTCCATATACTTGTACTAAATTACCGTTGCCTTTCTGCAGGATGTAATCATTTGCAACATAAGAACCTCCGCCGGTGTACATTCCGGTAGCACCATTATACATCCCGCCGGATGATTGCCTCCGGTAATGACCAAGAAGTCTCACGCCGCCATCAACCAGCAGCTGTAAAAAAATATATTCATTGGAAGAAAACATCGATCCCAAATAAATGGACTTGAATCTGGACAGCATCCGGATCTTACTGCCTCTGAATGTAAATTGAATTTCAACTGCCTGACCAGGTTTCAGCACACATTGATTTCCTGAAGCATCCAAATACTTTACCTTTTCCTGCAGCTTAATATAATTGACATCGCCGGTAATCGCGAAAACAGGTATTTTAAAAGTAACATCCAGGGTATCTTTATCAGTCAGTATTTTACCTTTTACCAATTCGGCAGCCCGGACGTACATAGAACAACATAAAAGCACCGCGAAGATTAGTAGGTATTTTTTCATTTGAATGATTGGTTGCGTATTCTTTTTAAGGTTTGAAGATACAACATGTTTCTGAGAAGTGTGGTGGAAAGTTTTAACTCATGTCGACGTTCACCACTCTAACCTAACCACCACTCAACCCGCTGTTGTGCCAACGGCCGACAGCCCACTGCATTATCCTCTGTAATAAGCGAGTATTCCTTCTCGTACTTCAGCACCCTTTTCATAGTATACTGTACTGGAATATTTAACTCATGTCGACGTTCACCACTCTAACCTAACCACCATTCAACCCGCTGTCGTGGTTTGGATTAAGTGGTAAACGCCAACATAGAGTTGAGATTCATTATTCTTTCTTAACTCAATCTGCCCTTGAGATTAGGGATGATAGTAATTACCAACCTAGGCTAAAGGTTTGAAGATACAACATGTTTCTGAGAAGTATGGTGGAAAGTTTTACCGCATTGGAGGGTGTCCTTCCTCACCGTGGTCTGTGTGCCACAAACCACGGTGAGAGTACATAACATTACTGTTTTATCAGCTTAATCTTCTCTGTACTGACTTTGTGTTCCATTTTATCCCAGTCCGTTTCCACATGAGACAGATACAGGGTATCGGCATTGAAGTTAAAGGTATATATATCTCCATCCATCAGGTTTCCGGCGTGCCTGTCTTTGTATAAAACAATGGCATCGTAGTCAATCCCCTCACCAAAATCATATATAGGTTCATAAAACTGATAGTCGGCGAAACCTGTCACAGCGCCTGTTTTATCAAAACTTACATCATGAGCATCCATGCGGTAATTGCCTGCGAATAAAATGCCCCTTAATGCATCATTCACATTACTAACTTTTCTGTATGCATCTCTTTGTTTTGTTCCGGGAAAAAACATTTCCACATGCGACCAATCTTTGATATCCAGTTCAAACGAATCAGGAAAAGAAGGATATAAACCCAGCCGGCTCAGATCATTTACAAACTTATGCTGAATGGTGTCAAACAGTAGTGGGCTGCTGTATCCGTCTTCATGTTCACTAAATCCGTCCAGCTGGGGCGCATGGCTTAATAAAAGTTCTTTGTTTAAGATAAATCCCAGCATTTTCGAAGAATATGCACGGCTTGCATACACAGACCGTTTCTTT
>NZ_JBQCDF010000230.1:0-3774 GCF_051961495.1 Cytophaga sp.
TGAATAATATTTATGATATAAATAACACTGAACAGTATTGGTACAAAGCTGTTGTTCAGACAAAAGGTTGAAAACGGCTTTGGCGTGGCACCCAGGAACGGGAATTTATAACTGTCAAGGATATATATAGTTATATGATAGGAGGTAATAAAGATCCCGATGGAAACACCAATGATAAAGAAGCTTTTGAAATTGGTCTGCGATAAGTATTCCGGATCTAAGAATAAGTACGGGATACCAATGATATCGCCAAACTGTCTTGTTACAAAACCCAATAAAATGATCCAGATGAAAAGTAGTATCTGATTCTTTTTAACATTATTCAACATTAACTGAACCGGAAAAGAGTAGTACACTTTTTGAATCCATTCCCCAAATGGGTGTTTTGGCTGGTTCATGTTACTGATTAGAAGGTTTAAATATGAAAATTATAAATATTTCAATAATACGTATTTGTTTCTATCTAATCAAACGAGAGATTGCGTTGATAAGATACACGGTTTTCTGCGTTTAAATCATTAAATTTGTGTAAGAAGAGTAGGTAGATGGAAAACATTCGTAATTTCTGCATTATTGCACATATTGACCATGGTAAAAGTACCTTGGCAGACAGACTATTAGAATTCACAAGCACCGTATCAAACCGCCAGATGCAGGCGCAGGTACTGGACGACATGGATCTGGAAAGAGAACGCGGCATCACAATTAAAAGTCATGCCATTCAGATGAATTATATTTTTGAAGGACAAAAATATATTCTGAACCTGATTGATACACCGGGCCACGTTGATTTTTCCTATGAAGTTTCAAGATCCATAGCAGCCTGCGAAGGCGCCTTGCTGATTGTTGATGCCGCACAGGGAATCGAAGCTCAGACGATATCAAATCTGTACCTGGCACTGGAAAATGATCTGGAGATCATTCCGGTACTGAATAAAATTGACTTGCCGGGTGCCATGCCGGAAGAAGTAAAAGACCAGGTAGTAGACCTGCTTGGTTGTGACCGCGACAGCATCATACCTGCCAGTGGTAAAGAAGGTATCGGTATTTACGATATTCTTGAAGCCATTATCAAACGCATTCCACCGCCGAAGGGCGATCCACAAGCACCTTTACAGGCATTGATCTTCGATTCTCAGTTCAACTCGTTCAGGGGAATTGAAGTTATCTTCCGTATTTATAACGGAACAATCAGAAAAGGAGATAAAGTTAAATTCATCAACATCGGAAAGGAATACCATGCAGATGAAATTGGTATTCTGAAACTGCAGCAGGAACCGCAGCAGGAAATGAGCGCCGGGAATGTAGGCTATATTATTTCCGGTATCAAAGATGCCAAAGACGTTAAAGTAGGTGATACCATCACACACGTAAGCAAGCCGGGCGAAGCTATTAAAGGTTTTGCCGATGTGAAACCGATGGTATTTGCCGGGATTTACCCGGTTGAAACCAGTGAGTTTGAAGACCTGCGTGCTGCCATGGAAAAGCTGCAGCTGAATGATGCTTCTCTGGTTTGGGAACCCGAAACCTCCATCGCACTTGGCTTTGGTTTCCGATGCGGATTTTTAGGTATGCTGCACATGGAAATTGTACAGGAGCGTCTGGAACGTGAATTTGACATGACCGTAATTACAACGGTTCCATCGGTTCAGTTCAGAGCATTCTTGACAAAAGGCAATGAGATGGTAATTGTAAATGCACCATCAGACATGCCGGAACCTACTACACTGGATTATATTGAAGAACCTTATATCAAAGCACAGATCATTACCAAAGCTGATTTTGTTGGTCCGGTGATTTCACTGTGTATGGATAAGCGCGGTATCATTACCAACCAGACATACCTGACTTCGGATCGTGTTGAATTAACCTTTGAGCTTCCGCTGGCAGAGATTGTATTCGATTTCTTCGATAAATTAAAAACAATCTCGAAGGGATATGCTTCACTGGATTATGAACTGATCGGTTTCCGTGAATCGAATGTGATCAAGCTTGATATCATGCTGAATGGCGAGAAGGTAGATGCCTTGTCTGCCATTGTGCACAGAGATAAAGCCTATGATTGGGGCAAGCGTTTGTGTGAAAAACTGAAAGACCTGATCCCGATGCAGATGTTCGAGATCGCTGTACAGGCAGCAATCGGACAAAAGATCATTGCCCGTGAAACCGTAAAGGCGATGCGTAAAAACGTATTGGCAAAATGTTACGGTGGTGATATTTCCCGTAAGAGAAAACTATTGGAAAAGCAGAAGAAAGGTAAGAAACGTATGCGCCAGGTAGGTAACGTGGAGATTCCACAGGCGGCGTTCATGGCCATTCTGAAACTGGATCAGTAAAAAGCCGAAAGCTTTTTAGCCTAAAGCTAAAGGCTGAAAGCTTAATGCTTTGCGTTTGTAAAGTTGAAAACCTTTCTCATAGACAGGTTGGGATTAAATTAAATAATTTAAAAATAAAGCTACGAAGCCTTAGGCCTTTAGCGTTAAGCATTAAGCTTGTATGCAATTACTAGACGGTAAAATCACTTCCGATCAGATTAAGGAAGAATTAAAGAATAAAGTTGAAGCCATTAAAGTCAAAGGTGGCAAAATACCACACCTGGCTGCTGTGTTGGTAGGTGATAGCGGCGCAGCTGTTACGTATGTGAATGCAAAAGTTAAAGCCTGCGAACAGGTTGGTTTTAAATCCACATTGGTAAAACTTCCGGATACGATCAGCGAGGCGGATCTGCTGGCGAAAGTTGCTGAGCTGAATGCGGATAAAGACATTGACGGATACATTGTGCAGCTGCCTTTACCGAAACACATTGATGAACATAAAGTAACTGAAGCAATCTCCCCGGATAAGGATGTAGATGGTTTCCACCCTACGAGCTTAGGCAGAATGGTATTGAACCTGCCAACATATTTGCCGGCAACTCCTTACGGCATCATGCAGTTGCTGGAGCGCAACGGCATCGAAACAGCAGGTAAACACTGCGTGGTAATGGGCAGAAGTCATATCGTTGGTTCACCAATGAGTATCCTGATGGCCCGCAATACCAATCCCGGAAATGCTACAGTAACCATTGTACACTCCCGGACAAAGAACCTGAAAGAATTAACCCTGCAGGCAGATATATTGATTGTGGCAATTGGTAAACCGGAATTTGTTACTGCCGATATGGTAAAAGAAGGTGCCGTAGTTGTGGATGTGGGTATTCACCGCATCAATGATTCTTCTAAAAAATCAGGGTTCAGATTGCTGGGTGATGTGAAGTTTGATGAGGTGGCTCCTAAAACTTCTTATATTTCACCTGTACCGGGCGGCGTTGGTCCAATGACTATAGCTTCTTTATTAATGAATACACTGCAGGCTGCTGCGTTAAAATAGATACCTTGCAAGTTTCTCCATCCATACAATCCTTACCTGTCATGGAGTCCTTCTACACCATTCAGGGAGAAGGACATTACCAGGGCAGAGCCGCTTACTTTATCCGCCTGGCCGGTTGTGATGTAGGCTGTCATTGGTGTGATGTGAAGGAATCCTGGGATGCCGCCCAGCACCCGATGCAAACGGTAGAGCACATGGTGGCAGAAGCGGCAGCTTTTACCGGTCGTATTGCTGTTATTACCGGCGGCGAACCATTGATGCACGATCTAACCAATCTTACCGCTCAGTTAAAGAAAGAAGGTTTCCGTAACCATATTGAAACAAGCGGTGCGCACCCCTTATCCGGCCAGTGGGACTGGATCTGTCTGTCGCCGAAAAAGTTCAAGGCTCCTCTGGATTCTGTGA
>NZ_JBQCDF010000231.1:0-12825 GCF_051961495.1 Cytophaga sp.
TAAAATTAATTTTTATTTAATAATTTTTTTTAGTACCATGAAACTCATTTATTTTAATTAACGTACCCGGTGCAATTTCAACAGGGTCAGCAGTAACCAATACGGCCGCGCAGCCATCACCAAACAGCTGGTTTGAAACAATATAATCATCGGAATAATCTTTCTGAAAATGAATGGAGCACAACTCCGTGCATACGACCAGTACCTTCGCGTTTCCATTTGTTCTGCAGATTTCATCTGCCTGTTTTAAGGCAAGTATAGCAGCATTGCAACCCATGAAGTTGATGCTGCTCCGGTGTATGGATGGTGAAAGCTGCAGCTCATGCACCAGCTGGATATCCAGACCGGGAGCGAACAGGCCGGTACACGTAACCGTGATGAGATGTGTGATGTTGTTTTTTATTTTCTCAAATCCGGGAATTTTTACAACTGCTTTTAACGAAAGTTTTATGGCTTCCTCTTTAAAAACCTGCATGCGCTTTGCAAGGCCTGGTTCAGGTAACAGGGATACATCTTTTGAATAAAATTCAAAGGCCTGCGGTGAGAGGCTATAATCCTTCAGCACCGAATAGCGTTTGTGAATGCCTGTTTTCGAAGCGATGATCTTTATTTTTCTTTTAACATCTTCTTCGTTGGTAGAATTGGAATAGAACGTTGCAAACTCCTCTTGTGTATGAGAGTAAGCGGGGACGCTTGTTTCTATGGCTGTAATGTAACTCACGGTTTCAACAGTTAATAAAGTGTAAGGCCAGAAAACAACTGTTCATGCAGGTTGCTGCAACAAGATTCATGTACATGGTATTTTTGAAATTAGCAGCAGCAGTATTGTTCAATACTTTTATAAACCAATAGATGTAATAACCAACAATCGGGATAAAGAATATCTGCAGCACAAAGAAGTGTGCCGTTTCTCCGATAGCGTTGAAATATAAAAAGTAAAATACGTTTGCAACCCCAAACAGCACGCCGGTAAAAATAAACGTACCCACGTAACCGAGTTTGTAACTGATGGTAATTATTCCTTCTTTTAAATCCTGCTGATGCTGATAAATTTGTGTCAGCGGATAAGCCCCCGCAATCTGGCAGGTACATGCCAGTAACAGATATACGTTCGATTGATCCAGTAGTAATGCATGGCCTGTAATACCAGCATAGCACATATAATAGGTAAAGGCACCCTGAAAAATCGCCACAGTTAAAAAACCCGTATATGGATATTTTTTCAAGCGGATTTCCTTTGAGCTATATGCCCTTGATGCAAGTATATAAAGAACGATGCAGGCAGCAAACAATGGCGTGATCAGTATCCAGGCAAATGCAACTGCAGCTGCATCCATGAAAAGGGTTGTATAATAAAGCTTTTTTGTAGGTACCGGAGGTTTTTCCAATCCGCCGATGCTGTCTTCATCTCTGTCTATATAACTGTTATAGCCATTGCTTGAGGGATAAACGAGCAGGTGTATCAGCACAAAAGAAATTACAACATGAATGTTCAATGCCGATACGCCCGATTGACTTAACGCAAGCAGGAACAAGGGCATCAAAAAAAATGAAAAGGGGATTCGAAGCAGTTTAATGGTGTCCTTATCGGGTATTTGGCTCATGTGTATCTTTCAAAAAATTTATTTTTTGAATAGTCAAGATACATTTTTTCCGGTGATAGGCCTTACATTACAATCAGGATTTTTTACAGAATTGAAGCATCCGTTAACGAATGTTACAGCAGGCAATACAAAATAATAGATATGCAAATAAATCTTATTACGCTTCCAGCACTTCACAAAAATAGCCCCAGCGGATCATATGCTCGGTTATGCTCTGCGGTTGGATGATGCCGGCGCTTTCCACCCGGAGTATATTATCACAATCTGTCAGGTCAAAATTGATTTTCGATTCCGGCAAATGAGAGCTGAGGTCACTAATGATCTTATTAGCGACCTCAGCATCTGTTACATTTGTTTTGAATACTTCTACTGTCATATCTTAGGATTGCTGTACCCGAATAGCATTTCAGATTTTGCGCATTTGGGTATTCAGAAGCATTTTAAAGCATCGGAGAATTATTTCTTTTCGAGAATGGCTTTCAGATTTGCCAGGTTCTGCGTTTGTGCATCTTTAATGAATTTCTTTCCAATGAAACACATTAAGTTTGTTGGATATGGGTTATGGCCGTAAAATTCAGTAGTTACAGTTGACTTGTTGTCGCCCGCTGCTTTTACAATGGTTGCAGCCTTTGCATCACCTTCCATCGGCTCTTTAAACCGCAGGTCTACATCGACGCGTTCGCCATCCAGCTTAGTAATCTGCTGCTCACCTACGCCCATTTCCTTGCTTTCCCATGAAGAGATAAAACCAACGGTTCCATCAGTGCCGGTATATTTCACTACAATGTTTGTATCCTGCATGACCCAAACGCTGTAGTGTTCCTGGTTTTTGATCATCTTCACGTAATCATATACCTCCTGTTGAGGTTTGTCAATCGTAGTAGATACCGACACTGTATATGTAGTTGGAATGAAAATTGCAACAACCAACAACAGCGCAATAACTGCAACAAGACCGATAAGTATTTTTTTCAGAATTTTCATAGGATATAAGTTTAAAAGTGAACGGTTCATTAATTTTTTTCTGTATGATCTTTGAAGCTGTTCAGGATCGCCTGCCAGCCTGCCTGTTGCATCTCTCTAGGATTCATGCCTTCCGGTTCAAAACTCTCGACTACCTTTGTAGCGTCGCCAGCTTTAGAAAAAACAATTTTTACTTTTCTGCCATCACCCAGCGTGTATTCAATAAGTTCATTGGTTTTTACCTGGTCGTAAACACCGCCGAAATCGAAGCTCATGCTGCCATCTTTTGCTGCCATCGTTGTAGAAAAAGTTCCGCCTGTTCTTAAATCATTTTTTGCGGCAGGTGCATGCCATTCCGGTGAAGCCTGGCACCACTGCATGATGTGTGCCGGTTCATTCCAGTATTTCCATACTTTATCTACAGGTGCCTGTACAGTTGCTTCAATAGTTATTTCATTTTTCATATATAGTAGTCTGTTTATAGTTTTAAAGTCTGTTACTTTACCAGGCGAACCATGCATTGAACATCTGTATCATTCAGATACCATTCAACACAAGATCCCTGAGGATCAATAGCAGGATCCGAAAGCAGTACGTCAAATGCCTTTCTGATAGCTGTAATTTGCTTCTGATAATCTTTAATCACAATACTTATGTAATTCCCGCTTTTTAAAACAAATGTTTTCAGTCCAAGTTTTTCTCCTTCGTGTTCCGCCAGCTCTTCCGCGGCAGCTTTATAAATAATTTTTCCGGTTTTATCCGGATTTGAAATCCCAAAATACTTCCGTTTATCGGAATACGGAATCAAGCTATGCAATTTCTGATGCGCCGCCAACACGCCATCCGGAAAAGAATCCGCCTGCATATAGAACACCTTAATATCCTTTTCTAAAAAATAGTTTTTCATACTATCCTAATTAAGTACTTCTATGCAGTACGAATGAATTCTTTTAATTACATCGCCTTCAAAAGAATAAATATCGCAATAGTTTACAAAAGATTTCTGTCCGGCTGCATTAAAATAGCTACATTTTCCTTCAATTACAATTTGATTTCCGGCCTCTATTATATTATCATTCGTTAACACAGCAGACTCCATTTCAATCATCATCTGCGAACAAAAATCCACAACCAATTGCTTTCCTGTAATGCTTGTATTGCCGATGATATTCCATTCCATATCTTCGCTGAAAAATTCATATACACTTGAAAACTTTCCCTGGGAAAATAGCTCGCTTATTAAACGATTTGTTGGTTTCATAGGCGTTTTTTAAACGTTTGATGGTACAAATATAGTGGCAATATCCCAACCCCAGGTTGTGCAAAAACGACAAAGTGACGGGTTGATTCCGACATATCTTTTGTTTTACTTTACCATATGAAACACGTGTCCATTTTAGTTCTTGAAACCTCAATACCTGCTTGCCTGGTAGACCCGAGGTATATGTTTACCGCCATCAATAATTTTCTGAAAATAGCCAACCTGCAGCCGGCATTTTCGGTCAAGCTTGTCGGACTTACCGAAGAAGTAAAACTGCACGACGGACTTATCTCTATTCATACTGATGCGTTGTTGAAAGATGTAAAGAAAACAGACCTTATCATTATTCCGGCATTAAGCGGTCCTATACAGACTGCGATTAAAAAAAATACCGATTTCATTCCCTGGATCATTGATCAATACAAACAGGGCGCTGAAGTTGCCAGCTTGTGTATCGGCTCATTTTTACTGGCCTCCACAGGCTTGCTGAAAGATAAAAGTTGTTCTACACACTGGTTGTACGCAAATGAATTCAGAACGATGTTTCCTGATGTGATCCTTACCGATGATAAGATCATTACGGAGCAGAATGGCATCTACTCCAGCGGCGGCGCTACATCGTACTGGAACCTGCTTTTATACCTGGTAGAAAAATATACCAACCGGGAAATGGCAATCATGGCATCTAAATTCTTTCTGCTTGAAATGGATAGAGGATCGCAGTCACAGTTCATGATGTTCAAAGGCCAGAAAGAACATGACGACCTGCCGATATTAAAAGCACAGGAGTTTATTGAAAATAATTTTGCCGCGAGAATAACTGTTGATGAACTGGCGGACACATTCGGCATTGGCCGCCGCACCTTTGAGCGCAGGTTTAAAAAAGCAACGACCAATACCGTTGTAGAATACATTCAGCGTGTAAAGATCGAAGCCGCGAAAAAGCAACTTGAATCCGGCAGAAAGAATGTGAACGAAGTCATGTATGATGTTGGCTATACCGATGTTAAAGCTTTCCGGGATGTATTTAAAAAGGTAGCAGGCATGTCGCCGGTAGATTACAGGAATAAGTATAATAAATGATAAATTCCAAATACCAAAAACCAAATTCCAAACAGATGGATCTGAAGTCATTTTGTTGAGTAGTTTGGATTTTGTTATTTGTATTTTGGGATTTTAGCTTCCGCTATCCGATTCTCAAGCCATTCTCCACCCCTTTATCCAGCGTCAGCAGCGTTATTGCTTTGTTGTCGCCGAGCGCGCCAAGGATCAGGCATTCGCTCTGGATATTGGCAATCTGTTTGTCGGGGAAATTCACAACTGCAACAACCTGTTTGCCGATGAGTTCTTCAGTTGAATACAAAACGGTAATCTGCGCAGAAGTTTTTTTAATGCCTAACGGACCGAAATCAATATGTAATTTATACGCAGGTTTTTTTGCTTCGGCAAATGCCTCTGCCTGTACGATGGTTCCGGTACGGATATCTACTTTTTCAAAATCATGCCACGATAAATTCTTTGCCATCTCGTTCATATAAAATCTACATTTATCTTAAGCAGAACTCTCCAAGGATTTAAAACTCTTGGAGAGTTTCGCTGGTATTATTTTACTTCAAATGTCTGTTTCTTTCCGCCCGCTGCATCCGGTGCTACCCACAGGTTAAACATGCCCGGCTCTATAACGTATTTTCCTTCGTTTGTATAAAAGCCCAGTTCAGCAACAGGAACATGTAACTGCATCTCCCTGCTTTCACCGGCTTTCAATTCAACCTGTGCAAATGCTTTTAACTCACGTACCGGCCGAACGATCGAAGCCGACACGTCCTGCACATACAACTGTACCGTTTCCGTTCCGCTTCTTGTACCAGTGTTTGTGATGGTCACGGTTACATACAAACTATCGTTTTTATCCAATACATTTTGCTTAAGCAGAATATTGCTATATGAAAACGATGTATAGGACATGCCATAACCAAACGTATAACGCGGTGTAAAGCCGGCATCCAGATAATGTGAATTGTTGCCGAGCGAACTTTGCCACGCTTCAACAGGAATATCTTTAATACCTACAAACGATGCTGAATCCGCCGGCCTTCCCGTGCTGGTATGATTGTAATAGACGGGAATTTGTCCGGCTGTTTTGGGCCAGGTAACGGTTAGTCTTCCTGAAAAATTTTCTTTCCCCGTCAATACATCCGCCAACGCCGGTCCGGCCATGGTTCCCGGATGCCAGGCCATCACAACCGCAGCAACATTTGGCAATATACGGTCAATGGTAACCGGACGGCCCGCCATGATCACCAGTACGATTGGCTTGCCTGTTTTAGCTAATGCCTGTATCAGCTTTTCCTGCGCGCCAGGCAGACTGATATCGGCGCGTGAATGTGCTTCGCCGGAAAGAATGGCTTCCTCACCGGCAAAGAATACAATTACTTCTGACTTTTTAGCCGCGGCTACGGCTTCTTTAAAGCCTTCTTCGGATTCATCGCGACTATACTTCAAGCCCGCAGCATAGTTTACATTCGCAGCGCCATATGTTTGCTGCAAAGAAGTAAGCGGTGTTATCGAATTTGTTTTATCCCCATCAAAGATCCACGTGCCCAGCTGCTCTTTGGGTGCGTGCGCCAGCGGGCCGATCACGGCGATTTTTTTATTGGCTGAAAGCGGCAAGATCTGTTTTTCATTTTTCAGCAGTACAAAACTTTTTATGGCGGAAGTTCTGGCAAGCTCAAGAGAAGCTGGATCAAGTATTTTAAACGAATCTTTTTCTTTGAAATAAGGATTATCAAAAACCCCTGCGCGGAATTTTATACGAAGTATATGCCGAACGATTTCGTTCAGCTGTTCTTCCGTAATTTTCTTTTCCTCAATCAACGTCTTTAAATGATGTGCATATGCCTGGCTGGTCATCTCCATGTCCATGCCTGCTGTTGCGGCTTTTAACGCTACTTCTTTTTCATCGGCACAATAGCCATGTGAAATCATCTCTGTAACCGAATTCCAGTCGCTTACTACAAATCCACCGTACTGCCATTCATCGCGCAATACCTGTTTCAATAAAAAAGTGTTGCCTGAAGACGGTACGCCGTTCACATCGTTGAATGAAGTCATGAACGTTGCTGAACCGGCTTCAACGGCAGCTTTGAAAGGTGGCAAATATACATTGCGCAGCAATGACTCCGATACGTTTACGGTATTATAATCACGCCCGCCTTCCACGGCGCCATAAGCAGCAAAATGTTTTGTACAGGCAAGAATGTTTCCCGGCGTTGATAAATTTTCACCCTGGTAACCTTTGATGTATGCCCTGGTCAATACAGATGCCAGGTAAGGATCTTCGCCCGGCGACTCGGCAATGCGGCCCCAACGGGCATCACGGCAAACATCTACCATGGGCGCGAAGGTCCAGTTGATGCAGCGTGCATACGATTCATGTGCCGCAACAATGGAAGTCTGCTCAGCAATAGTTGTATTCCATGTTGCCGATAAACCTAAGGGAATCGGAAAAATTGTTTTATACCCATGAATCACATCGCGGCCAAACAGCAGTGGTATATGATTGGGACTTTCTTCAACGGCAATCTTCTGGATCTGTAAAACAAGCGCCGTGTCTGTAAGATTCAGAATAGCCCCGACCATTCCTTGGCGTACCTGCTCTTTCAGTTCGTCTGACAAACCTTTGCTGCGGCTAGAGGTGCCTTTCAGGCAGGCCTGTCCGATCTTTTCTTCCAGGGTCATTTTTGAAAGCAGCACAGTAATTTTATTTTCTACACTTTCTTCTTCAGCAGTTTGTGCCTGCTGGGCAAAAGTTTGTAGCGTTGTTAAACACAACGCAATTAAAAAGTAACTATATTTCATGAACCTGTTTGAATATTATTTGCCTTCCACCAGCGCTTTGATCTGAACCAGAATCGGGTTCCAGCCTTCGCCTTTGTTGTATACATCTTCGTAGCGTTTATCGCCTTCGGCGGCGCTTTCAAAGCCATCCTGCGTAACGGTTAAGATCGTCTCCTGTCCTTGCTGTTCTAACTTATATGTAACGTTGAGGTGATTGGCAGGAATGTCGGGGTAAGAGGCGAAGGGATCAATCACCGTATACACCAGTTGTTTGTTGGATTCGATCGCTTTGATCTTTCCCTTTACAAAGACGGTTTCCTTGCCTTCGTAATTGCCTCGCCACAGCAGGTCGCTGCCTACCTTCCAGTCGGAGACGGTTTCACAGCCGAACATATATACTTTGGTCTTCGCCGGATTCACCAAAGCATCCCATACTTCGGTCGCCGGAGCGTTGATGGTTATGGAGTTGGTGACAGTTTTTTTCGCTTGCATGAGTAAAGAAATAAGAAGTAAATAGAAATTTTCCGTATAAATATGCTACGCCTATTTATTAAATTTATACTATTATTCTTTTTTATAAAACTCTTTTATGAAATACCTGTTCTGTACATGTTGTCTTTTAGTATCCCTTGCAAGTTTCTGTCAGGAAAGCGAATACATTTCTGAATCCAGCAGATCAAACAATGTGATGTATTTTTCCATTTTAAGACAAAGTGTATTATCCATGCATTACGAACGGATTTTTCGTGTCAACGATCACTTCACTGTAAACCCACATGTGGGAAGTGGCTACATAACCGGATCTGCTGAAAAAGATGTCCCTGCAGCGGTAAACTTGTACCACGGCGTATACGGGCTTGCCGGCATTGGGAAATTTTATATGGAAGCGGGGGCTGATTTTGTTGTGCAGGATTTCGGCGGCGTCTTCTATTCCAGCATCAATGGCAACTTTGGTTTGCGATACCACCCGATCGTGAAAGAAGCGGTGATGTTAAGTCTCACCTATAACCCGATCTTTTATACTTCGAACGCGCATAATGATTTTAATATGCCGTATGGGTTTTCAGTGGGGGTTGGGTTTTAGGGGGTATGTTCGTCGCGGCGAATGGTATTTTTATTGTCTGAGCAGGGAGTAATATAGATATTTTTCAATTAGATTGTTATCTGTGTTGATATATTGGAAATATATGAAACTCTATATAATGAAATATCATACCCAGGACTAGCAATTGAACGGAATATCAGTTTTTCTCTGTCAGCTATCATTAACCTATACCTACCTTCGAAACCATGATCAAAACGCTTGTTAATATTTAAATCTACACTATTGTCTTGACTATTTAGTCCAATATATTCACATTCGAATAATAGTTTAGAATTTTCATTTTGAGCATAAAATTTATTGTCTGCGTAGTACACACTATTAAATTCTTGGTGAGTTGGATTGAAAATAATTCTCCATGTACCTTTCATAAATTTTTCAAAACTGATAATTTTTTCCACTACAAAAATATCCACAAATTCATCTTTTATTCTTCTGGAGGATTCTTCTATTTTTTGATTCCTCTCTTTCAATAAAGGATAGTCTTTCTGAAGCTTTTCAATTCCCCGTAAATATATTTTTTTAATCCACTCAATGTAATAGTCTATTCCATATTTAAAAACAGGTAAAATTAAAGTAAAACCTAATGCAAATAAAGATGGTTTCCACACCAACATCCATTGCTGACGATCGTACGTCTTAATAACAAACTTTATATAACCAATTTTATTTATAGGTGCTATATCTTCAGCGCTTAAAAATAATGTGGCATAGGGAATTTCCCAATTAATCACTAACCAGGATATAATAAAGCCTGACATGACAGGAGAAAAAATCCGTGTTTTAAAAACATCCATTATACTTTGGTTTGTTTCTTCTTTACTAGACATTCCTTGTTTATTAATAAATGTTGAGTTTGGTTTAAAAATCATTTTATTTAACCTTAAAATAAATCTTCTTTACGATCTAATCCGTTTTCCACCTCTCAACAACTATTAAATAATGTCGAGAAAATTGTCTCATGAGTTTACATTTTAATTTTTTTCCTTTTATCAAAAAAATATAGATATGCTTTAGAAGTAATTTTGTGCTTGTACCTAAGATGATAAATCAAAACATCTAATGGCTTTAAACGATATAAAGCCTCATTTTCCAAAACCTGTTGAACCACTATTAAATCAAAATTCTTATTTTCTGCTTTTGGGTCAAATCGAAATAAATTATTTGCATGCGCGCGATAATGTTTTTTATATACTACCCAACTGTAATCAAAATATTTAAGTGCATTATAAAATGCATCTATTTCACTTTCTGTTAAACTGGTTTTATGCTTACTAACATTAAGAGTGATAAAGGGGAATTTGCTTTCGAATTTTTGTGCCTTCATTTGAGGGCGCGGCAATTTATTTCTGAATTCTTTAATTAAGATATAATAGGAATTGTTTCTAGTCCATAGAAATTTAAAAAACCATCCAATAAGAGCTGATGCGCTTAATGTGATTGTAGTATCAATTACTATAGGATTCCACATTATTAATAAAATTACTTTCTGTACAATATTGTCTGAACATTAAATTGGAGGTAGGCCCAACTCCTTCAAAAATTCGTTGTGCTTATCCGTATTGATTTTTATACTTTTATTTATTTCAATCAGCTTTTTGTTCACCTCTTTCAAATCAATTTTTATTTCATCAACAGAAGTACTAACATATCTAGAAATATTTAGGTTATAACCATTCTTTTCAATTTCTTCCATTGAAACGCGTCGTGCATATCTTTCGATGTACTCAGGCCTGAACTGATAGGTTTCTACAATTTTGTTAATGTGTGCTTCTCCTAATGAATTTTGTCTCTTCCCTGAATCATATAGTTCTGATGCATTTATAAATAATACATCATCATTCTTCTTGCATTTTTTTAATATCAAAATACAAACCGGTATGCCTGTTGAATAGAACAAATTGGAGGGTAAACCAATAACTGTATCAATATGTCTGTCTTTTAAAAGCTTTGTTCGGATACGTTCCTCTGCACCACCACGGAATAAGACACCATGAGGTAAAATAATAGCCATCGTTCCACCGTCTTTCAAAAAATGAAATCCGTGTAGTAGGAATGCAAAGTCAGCGGCAGACTTTGGAGCTAATCCGTGACTTTTGAAACGAAAATCTTCTGATAAGGTATCATTAGGTTCCCAGCGTAAGCTAAAAGGCGGGTTAGCGACAATAGCATCAAATTCTATTTTCTTTCTAGGATTCATCTCATTGAGTAAATCCCATTGATTAAGTAAAGTATCTCCGTGGAATATTTCAAACTCGGTATCTTTCATGCCGTGCAAAAGCATATTCATTCGGGCAAGATTGTATGTAGTAACATTTTTTTCTTGCCCATATATTTTGCCAATATTCCCTTTAGCTTTCTTTAATTGATTCCTCATATTCAAAAGCAAAGAACCGGACCCACAAGCAAAATCAAGTACTCTATCTATTTTCTTCTTTGGACCTGTTGATGGGTCTTGAGAATCTAAAATAACAATACAGGAAAGGATAGTAGAAATTTGTTGAGGCGTATAAAATTCTCCGGCCTTTTGCCCAGAGCCTGCAGCAAATTTTCCAATCAAATATTCATACGCATCACCAAGCGTGTCGGTATCTGTTGAAAAATCTGCTATTCCTTCTGCAATTTTTTGGATGATCTTACAAAGTGTATTATTTCTGTCGCTCGACGTTTTTCCAAGCTTTTCTGAATTTAAATTAATTTCAGAAAATAATCCTTTAAATGAGCTTTCAAACGAATCGTCTTCTATGTATCGAAATCCTTTTTGAAGTGTTTCTAATAATTCTCCATTTTGAGTGCGAGCCAGTTCTGTAATATTGCTCCATAAGTATTTAGGTTTGATAACATAATGCACTTTTCTACGCATCTGCTGTTCAAATTCCTTTATATCTGCCTTATTCTTTTTATACCAAGTTTCCAATGGTGGTGGTATAACAAAGTCTGCTCTCTTTTCTTTGGAAGGATTTGGGGGATAATCTTTTCCTAATTCTTTTTTTGCCGCTTCTTCATAATTAAAAGATAAATATCTAAGGAAAAGAAATGAAAGCATATAATCACGGAAATCATCCGCATTCATTGCCCCTCTCAAATCATTGGCTATATCCCAAAGTGTATCACCTAATTTTTTATATTGTTCTTTTTGTGCCATTATACTTCAGTTTCTGTTTGAATTTCTTCGTTAAATATTCGCGGCAAATCGAATTTGTATTTTCCAAGAAACCCATTTAAAATACGTTTAAAAAGCTCTTTATTATCATCACCCATTTCTACGGGATCAAATATGGAATATTTTCCATGACTAAATAACTGCAATGCTCGTTCAAAGAGCACTTCATCTTCTAGCCCATCGATACATTTATCAATTCTATCATAGCCCAAAAAAGTGGCAGTTTTTTCTAAAATACTTCTCAAAGAATTAAAATGGTAAGTATAAATTTTACCTGATTCCGACACTTTCTTTAATTCGCTTAATGTTGCTATATGATGAAAGAAAGGTGTGTCGTTTGTGTCTTGCAAAGCATACCCATCAGCTCCTTTATTATGTAAAAAGTATCGTTTGTTTTTTACCTTTCTACCAAACTCATTGTAGAGTACATTAAAAAATAAACTATGATGTGTTGAAATTACTGTTTTAATTTCGTTGCCTTCCGTTGTTAACAAATTACATAAATCGCAAGCTACGGCAATAGCATTATTTTCATCAAGAGAGGATATCGGATCATCAACATAAATATATTTTACCCAACTATATGCAGGATCTTTGTCAATTGCTAATTGGCAAATAGCAAGAAAAAAACACCAAATAAATAGCGTTTCTTCTCCTCTGGAAATTTTAATATTTTCTACTGTTTGCTCTTTTCCCTCAACAATGATGCTTCTTGAAAAAGCTACTGTAGATGTATCATAATTAATATCAAATTTTAAATCTACGTAATTGTTAAAAAACGATTCAATTTTGACATCTAAATCTAATTCATGCAATCCGTCAAAAAAAACAGAATCAACATTCAACTGAAGAATCCTATTTGTATCGTTTTCTAGATCGTTATTCCAGAAAAATA
>NZ_JBQCDF010000232.1:0-25932 GCF_051961495.1 Cytophaga sp.
GAACAAGATTCATAGCTTATAGATTGAATGAAAAATTGAGATTGAAAACTAAAAAATATAAACCAATGCTGCTGATCAGCATTCCCAAAACATAACCCGCATATACCTGTCCGGGAGTATGACCATTCAGGTACAAACGGCTTGACAAGGTGATACCACTGATTAACAATGTTCCTGTGATCACATAAATAAAATCCGGATTAGGGATAATCGTATAAATCAATATGAAGATCATTAAGCTTGCACCCAATGCAATCGCATGCGCACTGATCTTCCAAAAGATGCTGATGAATGCTGTCATTAATACAGAGATACTGATGATCATCATCAGACATGTTAAAAGTAAAGGGAAGTGCAGGTAGGTATAGAACATATACGAAAGCGCGCAATAATATATCCCAACGTAAAAGAACGGTACGATCCGGTCTTTGTTGGAATCCATGAGTAGTTCCCGATTGCCGATTTTTTTACGGAGCAGTAGCAGATTTATTCCCAGCATGATCAATGGAATAATCGCAGTAGTAATAAGAATCATACCCACAACATATAACTGTGCAGGAATGGAATAAGGGTTGAATACCATATTCCCGAAATAATAAAACACGGCAAAAATATAAGTAGGAACAAATACCGGGTGTAACAGATAGGAAATAATAAGTGCAAAATAGTACCAGCTGTTTTTTTGAGTATGGTGCTTCATAAATTATAATTCCTTTCTTAAGCGGGCTACCGGAATGTTCAGTTGTTCGCGGTATTTGGCAACGGTTCTTCTGGCAATGTTATAACCTCTCTTGTTTAATTCTTTCTCTAATTTTTCATCAGAGAGTGGCTTTTTCTTTTGCTCAGCATCAATAATTTCTTTCAGGATGTGTTTTACTTCGCGGCTGCTGGCATCTTCACCGGAATCTGTGGAAATACCTTCAGAAAAGAAATATTTTAACGGATAAATCCCGAACTCTGTTTGTATGGCTTTGCTGTTCGCAACACGGGAGATGGTTGAAATGTCCATGTTTACCATGTCTGCAATATCTTTCAGGATCATGGGTTTCAGATAACTCTCATCACCTTCAAAAAAGAACTCTTTCTGGAATTCTAAAATTGCATGCATCGTACGCAATAAAGTCTGCTGGCGTTGTTTGATGGCTTCAATAAACCATTTGGCTGCATCCAGTTTTTGCTTCACAAACGTAACCGCCTCTTTTAATTTCTTATCTGTTTTCGCGCTTTTATCATACGTTTCAAACATCTCCGAATAATTCCTGCTTACACGTAGATCAGGCGCATTTTTAGAATTCAGGAATAATTCCAGCTGACCGTTGTTTGTCTGCAGGATAAAGTCAGGCATCAGGTATTGCGTTTTAATATCATCACCTGAGGTGCCTCCTGGCTTAGGATTCAGCTTCGTTATTGTATTTACAGCAGCCTTGATCGACTCATCATCAACGTCCAGTTTCTTCTGAATTTTGTCGTAATGCTTTTTCGTGAAGTCATCAAAAAAATCTTTTAGGATCGTATGTGCCAAAAGTACTTCGGGTTCGCCAAGGTGTCTGCGCTCAATTTGCAGCAGCAAACACTCCTGCAGGTCGCGTGCACCTATTCCTGCCGGGTCAAAGTCCTGAATCTTGAACAGTACTTCTTCTATTTCTTCAACGTTGGTTTCGATGTTTTGGGAAAAAGCCAGATCATCAACAATCAGGTCCAGGTTTCTGCGGATATAACCGTCCTCATCAATACTACCAATGAGCTGCTCGGCAATCTTTGTCTGGCGTTCGTCAAGGCGCAGAAAACCCATTTGATTCAAAAGCATTTCCGTTAATGAAGTCGTGCCGGCAATGGGAGATTCGCGTTCATCATCATCCTGCGAAGGTCCGTCGCCCTGCATTTTATAGCCTGCCACATCTTCATCACGTATGTATTCCTGAACATCCAGTTCATCATCAGCATATTCATCCTCTCCTGAGTCTGAATACTCATCTTCGCCGGATTCTTTATCTTCAAGCGGTTCTTCTTTACCTTCTTCCAGGGCAGGATTTATCTCAAGCTCTTCTTCAATTCTAGATTCCAATTCTGCTGCAGGTATTTGCAGGAGTTTTATAAACTGAATCTGCTGAGGAGATAGTTTTTGAGATAACTGCTGCTGAATACTTAATTTTTGCATAAAATCTTAAAATGGTCGCTAAGCAAAACGTGCTTATAAACAAAAATAGAGCATTTTTGAAATTCTTTTTGATTAAAAAGATAAAATATACTTTTTTTGCGCTCTCTTACTGTAAACGCATACAACGTGAAAAGAATAAAAATTAAAGAATTACTAAGTAATTCAGACCAGTACATAGATCAGCAGGTTGTGCTAAAAGGCTGGGTTAGAACGAAACGCGGAAATAAACACGTTGCTTTTGTTGCTTTAAATGATGGTTCAACCATTCATACCATACAAATAGTGCTTGATATCGTTAAATTCAGCGAAGAGCAATTAAAGGATGTTGCTACCGGAGCATGCATTTCGGTTTCCGGAAAGCTGGTACGCTCGCAGGGAGCCGGACAATCGGTGGAAGTGCAGGGTGATACGCTGGAGGTGATTGGTATTGCCGACCCGGAAACGTACCCGTTACAGAAGAAAGGTCACTCTTTGGAGTTTTTAAGAGAAATCGCGCACTTAAGACCGCGTACAAACACATTCAGCTGCGTATTGCGCCTGCGTCATGCAATGGCTTTTGCCGTGCATAAATTCTTTAATGAAAAGGGGTTTGTATATGTACATACACCAATCATTACCGGTTCTGATGCGGAAGGTGCAGGAGCTATGTTCCAGGTGACGACACTGGATCTGAAAAATCCTGCGAAAACAAAAGAAGGTGAAGTCGATTATACAAAAGATTTCTTTGGTAAAGCTACCAACCTGACTGTTTCAGGACAATTGGAAGGAGAATTGGCTGCAATGGCATTGGGCGAAGTATATACATTCGGACCTACGTTCCGTGCGGAAAATTCAAACACTACCCGTCACCTGGCTGAATTCTGGATGATTGAACCGGAGATGGCGTTCTATGAGATTCAGGACAACATGGATCTTGCGGAAGAATTCCTGAAGTACCTTGTTAAATATGCGCTGGATAACTGCATCGACGACCTGAACTTCCTGAATGAAATGTATGACAAGGAATTGGTTGCCCGTTTAAAAAGTGTTACCGAGACACCTTTTGTGCGGTTGAACTATACAGAAGCGGTAGAAATTTTAATAGCTACCAAACAGAAATTTGAATACAAAGTTGAATGGGGAATTGACCTTCAATCTGAACATGAGCGTTACCTGGTTGAAAAACATTTCAAAAAGCCGGTTATTTTAACAAACTACCCGAAAGCGATCAAAGCTTTCTATATGAAAGCAAACGAAGATGGAAAAACTGTCCGCGCAATGGATGTGTTGTTCCCGGGTATCGGAGAAATTATCGGCGGCTCTCAGCGTGAGGATAATCTGGAAAAATTACAGGAGCGTTGCAGAGAAGTAGGTATTCATGAAAAAGATATCTGGTGGTACCTGGAAACGCGTAAATTCGGTTCTGCTCCACATAGTGGTTTTGGACTTGGATTTGAGCGTTTAATGCTTTTCGTTACAGGAATGGGTAATATCCGTGATGTTATTCCATTTCCACGTACACCACAAAGTGCTGAATTTTAAATCTTTTCATTTAATTGTGCAAAATTATAGATTATTTATTGCAAAAAGTTTGAATTAAATAAAAAACCCTATAATTTTGCACTCTCTTAAAAATGGCTCAAAGGCCAAATTTCGCCTGAAAGGTCTTTTTTAAGAACTGTTCTCTGAATTCTTGAAAATAGAATTTATTCTAAATGGGGGAGTACCAAAGCGGCCAACTGGGGCAGACTGTAAATCTGCTGACTTATGTCTTCCAAGGTTCGAATCCTTGTTCCCCCACCAGAGACTAAACTTAAAATCCAAAATGACATTCTGAAGCCGTTTTGAATGTTAGGATTTGTTTTTTGAGGTCTGGTCAAATTGCGAAAGTAGCTCAGCTGGTAGAGCGATAGCCTTCCAAGCTATAGGTCGCGGGTTCGAACCTCGTCTTTCGCTCTAAAAATTTTCTTAGCGGCCGATGTAGCTCAGCTGGTAGAGTACTTCCATGGTAAGGAAGGGGTCACGGGTTCGAGCCCCGTCATTGGCTCTATAAAGAAAATTGTTAACTAATATCTTTACGTATACTATACATCTTAAATTGAGGATTTTCAAATATGGCAAAAGAAAATTTTGACCGTTCAAAACCACACGTTAACGTTGGTACAATTGGCCACGTCGATCACGGTAAAACAACTTTAACAGCAGCAATCACAAAAGTATTGTCTGAAAAAGGTTTAGCTGAGAAGAGAGATTTCTCTCAAATCGATAATGCTCCGGAAGAAAAAGAAAGAGGTATTACAATCAATACTTCTCACGTTGAGTACGCTACTGCAACTCGTCACTATGCACACGTTGACTGTCCAGGTCACGCCGATTACGTGAAGAACATGGTTACAGGTGCTGCTCAGATGGATGGTGCTATCCTTGTAGTTGCTGCTACAGATGGTCCAATGCCACAAACTCGTGAGCACATCCTTCTTGCTCGTCAGGTAGGTGTTCCTGCAATGGTTGTATTCATGAACAAAGTAGATTTGGTTGATGATCCTGAATTGTTGGAATTAGTTGAAATGGAAATCCGTGAGTTGTTGTCATTCTACAACTTCCCTGGAGATACAATGAGCATCATCAAAGGTTCTGCTTTAGGTGGTCTTAACGCTGATCCGAAATGGGTTGCTACTATCGAAGAATTAATGGACGCGGTTGATAAGGATATTCCAATTCCTCCACGTTTGACTGATCAGCCTTTCTTGATGCCGGTTGAAGACGTATTCTCTATTACAGGTCGTGGTACAGTTGCTACTGGTAGAATTGAAAGAGGTGTTATCAACTCTGGTGAAGCAGTTGACATCATCGGTTTCGGTGCTGATAACTTGAAATCTACAGTTACTGGTGTTGAAATGTTCCGTAAAATCCTGGATCGTGGAGAAGCTGGTGATAACGTAGGTCTTCTTCTACGTGGTATTGAAAAAGAATCTATCAAGCGTGGTATGGTAATCTGCAAGCCAGGTTCTGTTAAACCACACTCTGAATTCAAAGGTGAAATCTACGTTCTTTCTAAAGAAGAAGGTGGTCGTCATACTCCATTCTTTAACAAATACCGTCCACAGTTCTACATGAGAACGACAGACGTTACAGGTGAAATCGAGCTTCCTGCTGGAACTGAGATGGTTATGCCTGGTGATAACATCACAATTACAGTTAAATTGATCGCTCCGATTGCCTTGGAAAAAGGTTTACGTTTCGCTATCCGTGAAGGTGGTAGAACAGTAGGTGCTGGTCAGGTTACTGAAATCTTGAAATAATTATCCTACTTAAACAAAGTGCGTTTTTGAATTTTTCAGAAACGCACTTGTTTTTTTATAGGATTGTTAATATCTTTGCACCCCGGCTTTAAAATTTCCGGGGTGCTTTTACGGGTGTAGTTCAAGGGTAGAATGTCGGTCTCCAAAACCGCTGATGGGAGTTCGAATCTCTCCACCCGTGCACAAGGAATTGATTATGAGAAAACTATTTAGTTTTGTACAAGGTTCAATAGACGAGCTGACAACAAATGTATCCTGGCCAAAATGGTCTGAGTTACAGAGCAGTTCGGCTTTGGTATTACTTGCATCTATCATATTTGCAATTGTTATAGGTCTCATTGACTTCGCGTTTAAATACGTGTTACAGTCGATTTACTAATTTTATATTCTTTCTGAAGGATCATGAGCGAGTTGCATTGGTACGTAGTTAGGGCTGTTAGCGGCCAGGAAAAAAAGGTAAAATCTTACCTTGAAAACGAAATTACCAGACAAAGACTAGTGGACTATGTGCCACAAGTGCTTATTCCTGCCGAGAAGGTGTATGAAATGAGAAATGGTAAAAAGAGAGTTAGAGAAAGAAGTTTTTTCCCAGGATATGTTCTGATACAAGCAGATCTGAGTCATGGTGAAGCGGCCCACGTGATTACCAGCATTCCTGGTGTTCTCGGCTTCCTGGGTGCTTCTGAAGGCGCTGCTTCAAAAAAAACCAATTCCACTTCGTCAATCTGAGGTCAATAGAATATTGGGCACAGTTGATGATTCTCAGGTGGGAGAGGTTGTACTGGAAACTCCGTTTGTTGTAGGCGAAACCGTAAAAGTTATGGATGGTCCTTTCAGCGGGTTTACAGGTAATGTAGAAGAAGTATTCGAAGAAAAGAAGAAGCTTAACGTTATGGTTAAAATATTTGGCCGTAATACACCCGTTGAGCTTAATTATATACAAGTAGAAAAACTCCAGTAAGAAAATGGCAAAGGAAATTACCGGATTCGTGAAGCTACAGATTAAAGGTGGGGCTGCAAACCCTTCACCTCCAGTTGGTCCTGCTCTTGGTTCCAAGGGTTTGAACATCATGGAATTCTGTAAGCAATTCAACGCAAGAACACAGGATAAACCTGGTGTATTGCTTCCAGTATTAATCACAGTTTACTCTGACAAGTCTTTTGACTTCGTCGTAAAAACTCCTCCTGCAGCTATTCTATTAGCGGAAGCAGCTAAAATCAAAAAAGGTTCTGCAGAACCTAACCGTGTTAAGGTTGGATCTGTGAACTGGGATCAAATCCGTACAATCGCGGAAACAAAGATGCCGGATTTAAATGCTTTTAAAATAGAATCTGCAATGAAAATGGTAGCAGGTACTGCCCGCAGTATGGGATTAACAGTATCAGGTAAAGCACCTTGGGAGAACTAATTTAAATTAAAGTCATGGCAAAGTTGACAAAAAAACAAAAAGACGCTCTAAGTAAATTTGATGTCAATAATTCCTACTCTCTTTCTGACGCATCAGCTTTAATTAAGGAAATCACTTATACAAAATTCGACGCTTCTGTTGATATTGATGTAAGATTAGGTGTTGATCCTAAAAAAGCAGATCAAATGGTGCGTGGTATTGTGACGCTTCCTCACGGTACAGGTAAAGATGTTCGTGTATTGGTACTTTGTACGCCTGATAAAGTTCAGGACGCTAAAGATGCCGGTGCAGATCACGTAGGGTTAGACGACTATATCCAGAAAATCGAAGGTGGTTGGTTGGATATTGACGTAATCATCACAATGCCTACAGTTATGGCAAAAGTTGGTAAACTAGGTAAAATACTTGGTCCACGCAACTTAATGCCTAACCCAAAAGCCGGTACTGTTACACTGGACGTGGCAAAAGCGGTGAAAGATGTTAAAGCTGGTAAAATCGACTTCAAAGTTGATAAATTTGGTATCGTGCATACTAGCGTAGGTAAAGTATCTTTCTCTCCGGAGAAAATTCTTGAAAACGCAAATGAAGTATTGCAAGTACTTGCTAAATTAAAACCTGCTTCAGCAAAAGGTACATATATTAGAAGCATTACGCTTTCTAGTACTATGAGCCCAGGTATAACAATTGATAAGAGCTCAGTAGCAGGTCTGTAATTAGAGCCTGATTAAACGAGTAATCAAATGACAAAAGAAGAAAAAGCAATAATCATTCAGGAGGTTGCACAGAAGATAGCAGGAGCTGCTACATTCTATATCACTGATGGTTCTGGAATGACAGTAGATCAAATTAACAAATTCAGAAAACTGTGTTTTTCTAAAGGTGTTGAATATAAAGTTGTAAAGAACTCTTTAATTAAAAAGGCTCTTCAACAATTGAATATTGACCACTCAGCTTTAGATGGCGCTGCTCTGAAAGGTGCTTCTGGTCTAATGTTCTCCGACACAGCAAACGTACCTGCTAAACTTTTGAAACAATTCCACAAAACCGGAGTTGCAAAACCTGAGTTCAAAGGGGCATCTGTTTTCGCAGATTTCTATGTTGGAAAAGATAAACTTGATGCCTTAGCATCAATCAAATCTAAAGAAGAACTTATCGGCGATATCATCGCTCTATTACAAGCTCCGGCTCAACGCGTTATCGGTGGTCTTACAAACGAAAGCCGCGTTTTCGCAGAGCAAGCTTAAAAAAATTAGCTTCGGCTGATAAAACAAATACTTAAAAATTAAATTCATTAATAATTTATAATACAATGGCAGATTTAAAAGCGTTCGCTGAGCAATTGGTTAATTTAACAGTGAAAGAAGTTAATGAATTAGCTTCTATACTTAAAGATGAATATGGCATCGAGCCAGCTGCTGCTGCGGTAGTAGTTTCTGGTGGTTCTGAAGGTGGTGCAGCTGCAGCTGAAGAGAAAACAGCATTTGATGTTATTCTTAAGAGTGCTGGTGCTTCAAAATTAGCAGTAGTTAAATTGGTAAAAGATCTTACTGGTCTTGGCTTGAAAGAAGCTAAAGATTTAGTTGACGGTGCTCCAAAACCTCTAAAAGAAGGTGCATCTAAAGACGAAGCTGAAGCTATCAAGAAACAACTTGAAGAAGCTGGTGCTGAAGTAGAAATTAAGTAATTACTAATTCTCTTCTGTTTATCAGATACGGCATTAGGCCTGACAGTTCATGTCAGGTCTTTTCCTGTTTGTATACCATCAGAATAATAGTGCTGAATTTCAGTTTAATTTATCTAACATAAACTAATTAAAGCGTTGGCAACTAACAATACTCAAAATCTTAGAAAGAGCTTTGCAAAAACGAGAAGTACGGTTGAATACCCAGATTTCTTAGATATTCAAGTTAGATCTTTCAAAGATTTTTTTCAGATTGATACTCCTGCTGAAAATAGATTCAAAGAGGGACTTTATAAAGTTTTTGCAGAAAATTTTCCAATCTCTGACTCTCGTGATAATTTTATTTTGGACTTCATCGATTACAACATCGATACGCCGAAATATAATGTTGACGAATGTATTGATCGTGGATTAACGTACGCAGTACCTCTTAAAGCAAAACTTCGTCTTACATGTAACGATAAAGACAACGAAGACTTCCAGACAATCGAACAGGAAGTGTTCCTTGGGAATATCCCTTACATGACTGAACGCGGTTCATTCGTTATCAATGGCGCAGAGCGAGTAATCGTATCTCAGTTGCACCGTTCTCCGGGTGTATTCTTTGCTCAAAGCAAACACACAAACGGAACAAAACTTTACTCCGCAAGAGTAATTCCTTTCAAAGGATCCTGGATTGAATTTGCAACAGACGTGAACAACGTAATGTTTGCTTACATCGATCGTAAAAAGAAATTCCCTGTAACTACCTTATTGAGAGCAATCGGTTACGGTAGTGATAAAGATATATTGGATTTATTTGGTTTATCAGAAGAAGTTGAAGCAAATAAAGCGAACATCAAAAAATCAATCGGTAGAAAATTAGCTGCACGTGTACTTCGTACATGGACAGAAGATTTCGTTGACGAAGATACTGGAGAGGTTGTTTCTATTGACCGTAACGAAGTTCTTCTTGAGCGTGATTCTATCATCAAAGAAGAGGACATCAATATCATTGTTGAGTCAGGTTCTAAATCAATTATCCTTCACCGTGAAGATGTAAATATTGCTGATTACACAATCATCTACAATACACTTCAGAAAGATAATTCAAACTCAGAAAAAGAAGCGGTTGAGCAAATCTACCGTCAATTAAGAAATACAGACGCACCGGATGAACAAACAGCTCGTGATATCATTCACAACTTGTTCTTCAGTGATAAACGTTATGATCTTGGTGAAGTTGGTCGTTACAGAATCAATAAAAAATTAGGTAGCGGAATGGGTAGTGAGGTTAAAGTCCTTACGAAAGAAGACATCATCAACATCGTTAAATATTTAATCGGTCTTATCAACTCACGCGCAGTTGTTGATGATATCGATCACTTGAGCAACCGTCGTGTTCGTACGATGGGTGAGCAGCTTTACAGCCAGTTCAGTGTTGGTCTTGCACGTATGGCAAGAACAATCAAAGAACGTATGAATGTTCGTGATAACGAAGATTTCAAACCTGTAGATTTGATCAATGCTCGTACACTTTCTTCAGTAATCAATTCATTCTTCGGAACAAACCAGTTATCTCAATTCATGGATCAAACCAATCCATTGGCTGAGATTACACACAAGCGCCGTATGTCGGCTCTTGGGCCTGGTGGTTTATCCAGAGAGCGTGCTGGTTTCGAAGTTCGGGATGTTCACTACACGCATTACGGTCGTCTGTGTACCATCGAAACTCCTGAAGGTCCAAACATCGGTTTGATTTCTTCTCTTTGCGTTCACGCTAAAGTAAACAGCATGGGTTTCATCGAAACTCCTTACCGTAAAGTTATTGATGGTATCGTTGATGTTAAAAATCAACCGGTATTCTTAACTGCGGAAGAAGAAGACGGTGCACACATCGCACAGGCAAACGCTATGTACGACGATAACGGTAATTTCCTTAACGATCGTATCAAAGCAAGATATGAAGGTGACTTCCCGGTTATTGCTCCGGATAAAGTTGACTTGATTGATATCGCAACAAACCAGATCGTATCCGTTGCAGCATCGCTTATTCCATTCCTGGAACATGATGATGCGAACCGTGCATTGATGGGATCAAACATGCAGCGTCAGGCAGTTCCTCTATTGAGACCGGAAGCTCCGATCGTAGGTACAGGTCTTGAAAGACGCGTGGCAATGGATTCAAGAACATTGTTGATTGCAGAAGCCGATGGTGTTGTTGAATATGTAGATGCTAACGAAATCAAAATGCGTTACGATCTTACAGATGAAGATCGTTTGGTAAGCTTTGATTCAGATATAATCACATATAGCTTAATCAAATTCAGAAGAACCAACCAGGATACTTGTATCAACTTGAAGCCTGTTATTCAACATGGTGAAAGAGTTAAAAAAGGACAGGTACTATGCGAAGGTTATGCTACAGACAAAGGCGAATTAGCATTAGGCAGAAACTTAATGGTAGCGTTCATGCCTTGGCAAGGGTACAACTTCGAAGATGCGATTGTTATCAGTGAAAAAGTAGTACGTGATGATATCTTCACTTCTATTCACATTGAAGAATTTGAATTGGAAGTTAGAGACACAAAACGTGGTGAAGAAGAATTAACTTCTGAGATTCCGAACGTAAGTGAAGAAGCTGTTAAGAACCTGGATGAAAACGGTATTATCCGTACAGGTGCTGAAATTAAAGAAGGTGATATCCTAATCGGTAAAATCACTCCTAAAGGTGAATCTGATCCGACACCGGAAGAGAAATTGCTTCGTGCGATCTTTGGTGATAAAGCTGGTGATGTGAAGGACGCTTCAATGAAAGCTCCGCCATCATTACGCGGTGTTGTTATCGATACAAAATTATTCTCACGTCCGAAAAAAGATAAAGATCTACGCCTGAAATCTAAGAAACAGGTTGAAACAATAAAGGCTAAGTACAGCAAAGATCTTTTAGCTTTAAGAGAGCAAATGATTGAAAAGCTTACAACTTTATTGGAAGGCCAGACTTCTCAAGGTGTTAAACACAAGTTCGGAGATGAAGTAATTTCTAAAGGCGTTAAATTCTCCCGTAAAAATATTGAGGCGAATGTCTTCCCGGACAAGAACCCATACAGAGATGAGAGCAACTACAACGTTCAGGAAGAGGCTAACCTTTTAGGTGATTTGATTATTGACAATTGGACATCTGACAAGAAGATCAATGAAAACGTTTTACGTTTAGTTAAAAACTATTTAACACAACGTAACGAAACAGCTGGTAAATTCAAACGTGAGCGTTTCACTTTAGAAGTTGGTGATGAATTACCTGCAGGTATTGTTCAATTAGCAAAAGTATACATTGCTAAGAAACGTAAGTTGAAAGTTGGTGATAAGATGGCGGGTCGTCACGGTAACAAAGGGGTTGTTGCCCGTATCGTTCGTGATGAAGATATGCCGTTCTTAGAAGACGGAACACCAGTAGATATCGTACTGAACCCACTAGGGGTACCTTCACGTATGAACATCGGTCAGATCTATGAAACTCTATTAGGTCTTGCTGGTAAACGCTTGGGTAGAAAGTATGCAACACCAATCTTCGACGGTGCTTCTGAAGAAGAAGTAATCAACGAATTAAAAGATGCAGGTTTACCGCCAATTGGTCGCACAAGATTGATTGATGGTTTATCAGGTAATCCTTTCGACCAACCAGTTACTGTTGGTGTTATTTATATGATGAAACTTGGTCACTTGGTTGATGATAAGATGCACGCTCGTTCTATCGGGCCATACTCTCTTATCACGCAGCAACCGTTGGGCGGTAAAGCTCAATTCGGTGGTCAGCGTTTTGGTGAAATGGAGGTTTGGGCACTTGAAGCATTCGGTGCAGCAAATATTCTTCAGGAGATCCTTACAGTGAAATCTGATGATGTTGTAGGTCGTGCTAAAACATACGAATGTATTGTTAAAGGCGAAAACCTACCGAGACCAAACATCCCGGAATCATTCAATGTATTGGTGCATGAACTAAGAGGTTTAGCTCTTGAGATCACACTTCACTAATATCATAATAGTTTAAGAACCTTTTGGCTAACCAATAGACACAGAAAAAAATGGCGTTCAGAAAAAACAAAAAACTGAATAACGATTTCACAAAAGTAACCATCAGTCTTGCTTCTCCGGAATCAATTCTTGAAGGATCTCATGGTGAGGTTACACAACCGGAAACGATCAATTACAGAACATACAAACCAGAAATGGGAGGTTTGTTCTGCGAAAGAATTTTCGGTCCGGTAAAAGACTGGGAATGTCACTGCGGTAAATACAAACGTATCCGTTACAAAGGGATTATTTGTGACCGTTGTGGTGTTGAAGTAACTGAGAAAAAAGTTCGTCGTGAACGTATGGGGCACATCGAATTAGTAGTACCTGTTGCGCATATCTGGTATTTCCGTTCACTACCAAATAAGATCGGTTACATGTTAGGTTTACCTACCAAGAAACTTGATCAGATTATATATTACGAGCGTTATGTTGTTATTCAATCAGGTGTTAAATCTGAAGATGGTATCAACTACCTTGATTTCCTTACTGAAGATGAATATCTGGATATTCTGGATAAACTTCCTCGTGAGAACCAATTATTAGACGATAAAGATCCGAATAAATTCATCGCTAAGATGGGGGCTGATGCGTTAGAAACACTTCTATCCCGTCTGAACCTGGATGAGTTATCATACAGCTTACGTCACGCGGCAGCAAATGATACTTCTCAGCAACGTAAAGCAGAAGCTTTAAAACGTTTGAAAGTTGTTGAAGCATTCCGTGATGCAAGATCTCGTATAGAGAACAAACCAGAGTGGATGGTAATCCGCATGGTGCCTGTTATTCCGCCGGAATTACGTCCGTTAGTTCCATTGGATGGTGGTCGTTTCGCAACATCAGATTTGAATGATCTTTACAGACGTGTTATTATCCGTAACAACCGTTTGAAGAGATTGATCGAAATCAAAGCTCCGGAAGTAATCCTACGTAACGAAAAACGTATGCTTCAGGAAGCAGTAGATTCATTATTCGACAACTCACGTAAGATTAACGCTGTACGTGCAGAAGGTAACAGAGCATTGAAATCACTTTCAGATATGTTGAAAGGTAAGCAAGGACGTTTCCGTCAGAACTTACTTGGTAAACGTGTTGATTACTCTGGTCGTTCTGTAATCGTTGTAGGACCTGAATTGAAAATGCACGAATGCGGTCTTCCGAAAGATATGGCAGCTGAATTATTCAAGCCATTTATTATTCGTAAGCTGATCGAGCGTGGTATTGTAAAAACAGTTAAGTCTGCCAAGAAAATAGTGGATCGTAAAGATCCGGTTGTTTGGGATATTCTTGAAAACGTATTGAAGGGTCACCCGATTCTTCTAAACCGTGCTCCTACACTTCACCGTCTAGGTATTCAGGCATTCCAGCCAAAATTAATCGAAGGAAAAGCAATCCAGTTACACCCGTTAGTGTGTACTGCCTTCAACGCCGATTTCGATGGTGACCAGATGGCTGTTCACGTGCCGCTTGGACACGAAGCTATTCTTGAAGCATCGTTATTGATGATTGCATCTCATAACATCCTGAACCCTGCGAATGGTGCGCCGATTACAGTACCATCTCAGGACATGGTTCTTGGTTTATACTATGTAACAAAAGGCCGTAAGTCTACACCGGAACATCCGATCAAAGGAGAAGGTATGGCATTCTACGGTGCTGAAGAAGTTGTGATCGCTATCAACGAAGGTCGCTTATCACAACATGCACATATTAAAGTTAAAGGTACAGTACGTACTGATTCAGGTGAACTGGTAGAACAAATGATCGATACCGTCGCAGGTAGAGTATTGTTCAACCTGGTTGTTCCGGAAGAAGTAGGTTTCGTAAACGAACTTTTAACAAAGAAAAAATTACAGTTGATCATTGGTATGGTATTCAAGATCGCTGGTATGTCCAAGACTGCGAAGTTCCTGGATGATATTAAGCAGATCGGATTCCAGATGGCCTTCAGAGGTGGTCTTTCTATTGGTTTGGATAACATTGGTATCCCGGCTGATAAAAATACATTGATCGATGGAGCTAAGAAAGAAGTTGATTCTGTATGGAGCAATTACTTAATGGGTCTTATCACGGATAACGAACGTTACAACCAGGTGATCGATATCTGGACACGCGTTAACTCTGAGATTACGGATACATTGATGAAACAGCTTGAAGCAGATCAGCAAGGTTTCAACCCGATCTACATGATGATGCACTCCGGTGCCCGTGGTTCTCGTGAGCAGATTCGTCAGTTGGGTGGTATGAGAGGTTTGATGGCGAAACCACAAAAGAACTTGCAAGGTTCAGTGGGTGAGATCATCGAAAACCCGATCCTTTCTAACTTCAAAGAAGGTCTTGACGTTATTGAATACTTCATCTCTACACACGGTGCACGTAAAGGTCTTGCCGATACAGCCCTTAAAACGGCCGATGCAGGTTACTTAACGCGTCGTTTGGTGGATGTTGCTCAGGACGCGATTATCAACGAACAGGATTGTGGTACATTAAGAGGTCTTACAGTTTCTGCATTAAAAGACAATGATGATATCGTTGAGCCTTTAACAGAGCGTATCCTTGGTAGAGTGAGTGTTCACGATGTGTTCCACATTCTTACAAATGAATTATTAGTTTCTTCAGGACAGGAAATTACTGAAGAGATTGCAAGAAAGATAGATGACTCAGGTATTGAATCTGTAGAAATCAGATCAGTGCTTACTTGTGAATCAAGAAGAGGATGCTGTGCAAAATGCTACGGTAGAAACTTATCATCCGGTCAGATGGTTGGTATCGGTGAATCTGTAGGTGTTATTGCAGCACAATCCATTGGTGAACCGGGAACTCAGTTAACACTCCGTACATTCCACGTGGGTGGTACAGCATCTAACATCACTGTTGATGCAAACATTAAAGCTAAGTTTGATGGTGTAGTGGCTTTTGATGATTTAAGAGTAATCCAGTCTACAAACCTGGAAGGTGATAAAGTTACTGTAGTAATGGGCCGTTCAGGTGAGATTCGTATCGTTGAACCGGTATCTGGCAAAACGTTATTGAGCAACCACGTTCCTTACGGCGCATTCCTGAATGTAAAAGATGGCGAGGCTGTGAAGAAAGGTCAGGAGCTTTGCTTCTGGGATCCATACAACGCAGTTATCTTGTCTGAATTCGAAGGTACAATCCAATTCGATTCAATCGAAGAAGGTGTTACTTACCGTGAAGAATCTGATGAGCAGACAGGCCACAGAGAAAAAGTTATCGTTGATACAAAAGATAAAACGAAAAACCCTGCAATCATTGTAAACCATAAGAAAGGCGAACCTAAAGGATACAGCATCCCGGTAGGTGCCCACTTAGCGGTTGAAGATGGACAGGATGTTAAACCTGGTCAGGTATTAGTTAAGATTCCTCGTTCTGTTGGTAAAACAAGAGATATTACAGGAGGTCTTCCACGAGTAACAGAATTGTTCGAAGCTCGTAACCCTTCTAACCCGGCTGTTGTTAGTGAGATTGATGGTATTGTTACATACGGTGCAATCAAGAGAGGTAACAGAGAAATCTTCATCGAGTCTAAAGATGGCGTTAAGAAGAGATACATGGTACCGCTTTCTAAACACATCCTTGTTCAGGATAACGATTTCATCCGTTCAGGTAATCCTTTGACAGATGGTGCAATTACGCCATCAGATATCTTATCAATCAAAGGTCCTACAGCGGTTCAGGAATATTTGGTAAACGAAATTCAGGAAGTATACCGTCTGCAAGGTGTAAAAATCAATGATAAACACATTGAAATCATTGTTAGACAGATGATGCAAAAGGTTCAGATTATCGAAGCTGGAGATACATCTTTCTTAACAAATCAGGCAGTGGATCGCTTCAAGTTCAGAGAAGAAAACGACAATATCTTAGATAAGAAAGTTGTTGTAGAATGTGGAGATTCTGAAAAATTAAGACCAGGTATGATTATTACTGCGCGTCAGTTGAGAGATGAAAACTCTAGTCTGAAACGTAAAGATCAGCGTCTGGTAGTAGTTAGAGATGCAGAACCTGCTGTTTCTATGCCAACGTTACAAGGTATTACGCAAGCTTCTTTGGATACAGAAAGCTTCATCTCTGCAGCATCGTTCCAGGAAACAACAAAAGTTCTGAGCGAAGCAGCGGTAAGAGGAAAAGTAGATTACTTGAAAGGCTTGAAAGAAAACGTTATCGTAGGTCACTTGATCCCTGCAGGTACAGGTCAGCGAGTATTCAACGACATCATTGTAGGATCTAAAGAAGAATACGATAGCTTGATCGCTTCAAAAGAAGCATTTAATGCTTCTCGCAAAGGCGAGTTGCAACAGAGTTAATCATTCATTGATAAAATGAACAAGGGCACTGGTTTAAAACCTTTGCCCTTGTTTTTTCTAAAAGCGTCTTATAAATATGGCTATCAAAAATAATCCGGCTGAAGAAATGATGCAAAATCAATTAAACATCGAATTGCCGGAAGATATGGCAGAAGGTGTTTACGCTAATTTAGCGATGATTGCCCATTCCAACAGTGAGTTTGTATTGGATTTCATCCGTATGATGCCGGGAGTGCCCAAAGCGCGGGTAAAAGCACGGGTTGTATTGACTCCGGAACACGCAAAACGCTTATTACAGGCCCTGAATGACAATATTGTGAAATACGAAGAGTCATTTGGAGCAATCAAGGATCAGGAAGAATTTCCCCGTTTCCCGATGAATTTCGGGGGCACAATAGGGGAGGCATAGCCCAAATCCATCCAAAAACAGCAATAAAATAATAAAGAATACCAGATTTGGTGATAAGATGTGGATGAATTTTTAAAAAAATAATATCCACAATTTGCAGAATAGCCAAATATGCGTACCTTTGCAGTCCGATAAATTGAGAATAGTTAAATACTTAGGATAAATGCCTACTATACAACAATTAGTAAGAAAAGGAAGAGAACAACTTGTATTCAAGTCCAAGTCTCCTGCTCTAGATTCCTGCCCACAAAGAAGGGGCGTATGTACACGTGTGTACACTACAACACCAAAGAAACCAAACTCTGCGATGCGTAAAGTTGCGAGGGTGCGTTTAACAAACTCTAAAGAGGTGAATGCTTACATCCCAGGAGAAGGTCACAACCTTCAGGAACACTCAATCGTGTTGATCCGTGGCGGTAGAGTAAAAGATCTTCCAGGTGTTCGTTATCACATCGTTCGTGGAGCGTTAGATACTGCCGGAGTAAACGGTAGAAAACAAAGTAGATCTAAATACGGTGCTAAGAGACCTAAACCAGGCCAGGCTGCTGCAGCTCCTGCTAAAGGCAAGAAAAAATAATTAGATTATGAGAAAGGCGAAACCAAAGAAGAGATATCTTCTTCCTGATCCAAAATTTAGTGATACTATGGTTACTAAATTTGTTAACAGCTTAATGTATGATGGCAAAAAAAGCACAGCATACTCAATTTTTTATGATGCAGTAGCATTAGTTGAAAAGAAAACTTCTGAAAGCGGCTTAGAAGTTTGGAGAAAGGCACTTAACAACGTGAGTCCTCAGGTTGAGGTTCGTTCTCGTCGTGTAGGTGGTTCTACTTTTCAGGTTCCAACGGAAGTTCGTCCTGAAAGAAAGATGGCTTTAGGGATGAAATGGTTGATCAACTACGCTCGTTCCCGTGGTGAAAAAACAATGACAGATAAATTGGCTGGTGAAATTATCTCTGCTTCTAAAGGTGAAGGTGCTGCAGTTAAAAAGAGAGATGATGTACACAGAATGGCTGAAGCAAACAAAGCATTCTCACATTTCAGATTCTAATTTTCGGCAAACGATATTATGGCTCGCGATTTAAAATTCACAAGAAATATTGGTATTGCCGCTCACATTGATGCTGGTAAAACTACTACAACTGAACGTATCCTTTACTATGCTGGTGTAAACCACAAAATTGGTGAAGTTCACGAAGGTGGAGCAACAATGGACTGGATGGCTCAGGAGCAGGAAAGAGGTATTACAATTACTTCTGCTGCAACTACAGTTGGCTGGAAATATAGAAACAATAACTACCACGTAAACATCATTGATACACCAGGTCACGTCGACTTTACAGTTGAAGTAAACAGATCTCTACGTGTACTCGATGGTTTGGTATTCTTATTTAGTGCAGTTGATGGTGTTGAACCACAATCTGAAACAAACTGGCGTTTAGCAAACAACTACAAAGTTGCTAGATTAGGTTTCGTTAATAAAATGGACCGTTCTGGTGCTGATTTCTTAAATGTGTGCAAACAGGTTAAAGAAATGTTAGGTAGCAACGCTGTTCCATTGCAGTTACCAATCGGTTCTGAAGATAACTTCCAGGGTGTTGTTGATCTTGTGAACAACAGAGCAATTGTTTGGAATGAAGCTGACAAAGGTATGACTTTCACGGAAGTGCCTATTCCGGCTGACATGGTTGACGAGACTCTTGAATACAGAGAAAAATTACTTGAAGCAGTAGCTGACTATGATGAGACTTTGATGGAGAAATTCTTCGAAGATCCAAACTCAATTTCAGAAGCTGAAATATTAACAGCATTACGTAAGGCTGTTTTAGATATGAAAATCGTACCAATGTTGTGCGGTTCTTCTTTCAAAAACAAAGGCGTACAAACAATGCTTGATTATGTAATGGAGTTATTACCATCTCCATTAGACAGAGATAATATCGTAGGTACAGATCCTGATACAGATAAAGAAGTTGTTCGTAAGCCGGTTGAAACAGATCCATTCTGTGCACTTGCATTCAAAATTGCAACTGACCCATTTGTAGGCCGCCTATGTTTCGTTAGATCATACTCTGGTCTTCTTGAATCAGGTTCTTACGTTTACAATACGCGTTCTGGAAACAAGGAAAGAATTTCCCGTATCTTCCAGATGCACGCAAACAAACAAAATCAAATCGAAAGATTACACTGTGGTGATATCGGAGCTGTTGTAGGTTTCAAGGATATCAAAACTGGAGACACTCTTTGCGATGAAAAAAATAAAATTGTTCTTGAATCAATGGTCTTCCCAGAGCCGGTTATCGGTTATGCGATTGAGCCTAAGACTCAAGCTGACGTTGACAAAATGGGTGTAGCTATCGCCAAATTGGTAGAAGAAGATCCAACGTTACACGTTCACACGGATCAGGAAACTGGTCAGACAATTTTGAGAGGTATGGGTGAATTGCACCTTGAAATCATCATCGATCGTATGAAGCGTGAATTCAAGGTTGAAATTAACCAAGGTGCTCCTCAGGTTGCTTACAAAGAATCATTAACAAAAAGCACAGAACACCGCGAAGTTTTCAAGAAACAGTCAGGTGGTCGTGGTAAGTTCGCAGATATCGTATTCGAATTATCTCCTCGTGAAGATGAGAAATTAGGATTAGAGTTTGTAAATAATATCGTGGGTGGTGTGATTCCAAAAGAATTTATTCCATCTATTCAGAAAGGTTTTGAAGAGGCAATGAAAAATGGCGTAATCGCTGGTTTCCCTGTGGAATCAATGAAAGTACGTTTATTCCATGGTTCATTCCACGATGTCGATTCAGATGCATTATCATTTGAATTAGCAGCAAGACAAGGTTTCAAAGAAGCAGCTAAGAATGCAGGTGCAAAAATCATGGAACCAATTATGTCTGTTGAAGTTGTTACTCCTGAAGAATATACAGGTCCGGTAACAGGCGACTTGAACAGAAGAAGGGGTATGATGAAAGGCATGGATTCTAAAATGGGAGCTCAGGTTATCAAGGCGGACGTTCCATTGTCTGAATTATTCGGCTATGTGACTGATTTGAGAACTATCTCTTCTGGTCGTGCAACCGCTTCATTGACATTCTCTCATTATGAATTCGTTCCTGCAAACCTTGCAGAAACTATAGTAGCTAAAGTTAAAGGTACTGCTGTAAGCAAATAATATCATGAATCAAAAAATCAGAATAAAACTTAAATCTTACGATCACAACCTGGTTGATAAATCTTCCGAGAGAATCGTGAGAGCTGTTAAGGCTACAGGGGCTGTTGTTAGCGGTCCAATTCCATTGCCTACAGAAAAAGAGATTTTCACAGTATTGAGATCTCCACACGTTAACAAGAAATCAAGAGATCAGTATCAGCTTTGTACTTACAAAAGATTAGTTGATATCTATTCTACAAGCTCTAAAACAGTTGATGCTCTAATGAAATTAGAGTTGCCAAGTGGGGTAGATGTAGAAATCAAAGTTTGATAAAATATCTCTTTTTGATAGAAATAATAGAATGTAATACGAAAGTATTACATTTCTTTTCTACAAAGGGCTCATTTAAGAGAAAATAAACGTAAACTAATTTTGCTTACATGTATTTTTTCGTATCTTTGCAGTCCCTTTTTAGCGAAGGTGTAAATAATTAAATTGTATTGTCCGTAAAATATTAGGGTGATGTCCGGTATTATAGGTAAAAAAGTAGGGATGACAAGCGTATATGATACAGTAGGGAATTATGTTCCTTGTACTGTTATCGAAGCAGGTCCTTGCGTTATCACGCAAATCAAAACTGTAGAAACAGACGGTTACAAAGCTGTTCAGTTGGCTTTTGATGATAAAAAAGAAAAGAGCACTACTAAGCCTCTTTTAGGTCATTTCAAAAAAGCAGGTGTTTCTCCAAAAAGAAAGCTTGTTGAATTTAAAGGTTTTGAAAACGAATTGTCTCTTGGACAATCATTAGCTGCACAAGACATATTTGCTGAAGGTGACTTCGTGGATGTTGTTGGTACTGCTAAAGGTAGAGGTTTTCAGGGTGTAGTAAAAAGACATGGTTTTGGTGGTGTGGGTGGTCAAACTCACGGTCAGCATAACAGAGCTCGTCACGCCGGTTCTATCGGTGCTTGTTCTTTCCCTGCACGTGTATTCAAAGGTACTCGTATGGCTGGTAGAATGGGTAACAACAGAGTTAAAATTCAAAATTTACAAATTTTGAAAGTTTATCCTGAGCACAACTTATTAGTTGTTAGTGGTTCTGTACCAGGTTCTAAAAATTCTTACGTTTTAATTGAGAAGTAATTATGGAACTTTCCTTATTAAATATCAAAGGTAAAGATACTGGAAAGAAAGTAGTTCTTTCTGACGATATCTTCGCGGTAGAGCCTAACAACCACGCGATCTATTTAGATGTGAAACAATATCTTGCTCATCAAAGACAAGGTACTCACAAAGCTAAAGAGCGTGCTGAAGTTTCTTTTTCTACTAAGAAATTGAAAAAACAAAAAGGTACAGGTGGTGCGAGAGCAGGTAGCCGTAAATCACCAGTATTTGTTGGTGGTGGTACTATCTTCGGTCCAAGACCAAGAACATATGGTTTCAAAGTAAATAAAAAAGTTAAAGATTTAGCACGTAAGTCTGCTTTCAGCCACAAGTTGAAAGAAAGTAACGTAACTGTTCTTGAGAACTTCACTTTGAAAGCTCCAAAAACTAAAGATTATTTGGCAATACTTAAAGATCTTTCTTTCGATACGAAAAAGACTTTATTAGTTATCGCTGATATCGATAAAAACATAATCCTTTCAAGCAGAAACTTGAAAAAAGCTAAAGTTGTTAGCGTAGACCAAATCAATACTTACGATTTAGTAAATGCTGAGAAAGTAGTTATTTCTGAAGGATCTGTTTCGAAAATTGAAGCGTTACTCAACTAATTAGAGTCATGAGTATTTTAAAGAAACCACTTATTACCGAGAAGGTATCTGCACAGAATGAAGGTGGAGTATACGGCTTTGTTGTAGATAAAAATGCTAACAAAGTTGCCATCAAACAAGCAGTTGAAAAAATGTACGGCGTCAATGTTGAAGAAGTAAGAACCATGATCGCTCCAGGTAAAAAGAAAACCCGTTACAGCAAAGGGGCTTTCTTAACTGGAAAGACATCTTCATTCAAAAAGGCAATCGTAAAAGTTAAAGACGGAGAAATCATAGATTTCTACAGTAATCTATAATCATTAAGGTTCCATCATGTCACTGAAAAAATTCAGACCGATCACACCTGGTACAAGATTCAGAGTAGGCCCATCATTTGATGATGTAACTACATCTACTCCTGAAAAGTCGCTTCTTGTTTCTATTAAGAAATCAGGCGGTCGTAACAGCCAAGGTAAAATGACTATGCGCTATATTGGCGGTGGTCACAAACAGCAATATCGTATTATCGATTTCAAACGCGATAAACACGGTATTCCAGCAGTTGTAAAAACGATTGAGTACGATCCGAATCGTACTGCTCGTATCGCTTTATTGTCTTATGCAGACGGTGAAAAAAGATACATCATTGCTCCGGCAGGATTAACAGCAGGTACTACGTTACTTTCTGGTCCGGGTATCGCTCCGGAAGTTGGTAACTGTTTACCACTATCAGATATTCCTCTAGGTACTGTTGTACACAACATAGAGTTAAAGCCAGGTAAAGGTGCTGCGATGTCTCGTAGCGCTGGTACTTACGCTCAATTAGTAGCTCGTGAAGGTAAATATGCTACGCTTAAATTACCTTCTGGCGAAATGAGAATGGTCCTTGTAGTTTGCTATGCAACTATTGGTACTGTTTCTAATGCAGACCACATGAACCTTACAAAAGGTAAAGCGGGTGCTACAAGATGGACAGGTAAGAGACCACGTGTAAGAGGTGTTGCTATGAACCCTGTTGATCACCCAATGGGTGGTGGTGAAGGTCGTTCATCTGGCGGTCACCCAAGATCTAGAAAAGGCTTGTATGCTAAAGGTGGTAAGACCAGAAGCGCGAACAAGTATTCTAAGAATATGATAGTTAAAAAAAGAGTTAATAAAAGATTGAGTAAATAATGTCACGTTCGCTCAAAAAAGGCCCATACATCGATTTCCGTCTTGACAATAAAGTTCAGGCGTTGAATGAATCTTCTAAGAAGACTGTGATCAAGACTTGGTCAAGAAGATCAATGATCTCTCCTGAATTCGTTGGACATACTTTCGCAGTACACAACGGAAATAAATTTATCCCTGTTTATGTTACTGAAAACATGGTAGGACATAAATTTGGTGAATTTTCACCAACAAGGACTTTCAAAGGTCACGCGGCTAAAAAGAAATAATTAGAGTCATTCATAATGACATTGTATTCCAATGGAAACGACAGTTAAAATAAAAAAATCAGTTCTCAAAAGACAGAAGATTGCAGCAGCGAAAGAAGCTGCAGCAAAAGGAGCTGTTAAGGCACACCTTAACAACGTTCCAACTTCTACTAGAAAGATGAGACTTGTAGCTGATCTTGTAAGAGGACAGCGTGTAACTTTAGCATTAGGTATTTTGAAATACCAGGCTAAACAGGGTGCTAGAAAATTAGAAAAATTAGTACTTGGTTCTGTTGCTGATTGGCAAGCTAAAAACTCTGAAGCTAGAGTTGAAGATGCTGATTTATATATTCGCGAAATTTTTGTAGATGGCGGTAGAGTTCTTAAAAGACTTCGTACTGCTCCTCAAGGTAGAGCGTATAGAGTTCGTAAAAGATCAAACCACATCACAATTGTGATTGATTCTTTAAAAGAACTACCTGCTGCACCAGTTGCAGTAGTTGAAGAAAAAGAAGTTGTTGCTGCTAATGCTAAGAAGCCAAAAGCTGCTGCTAAAAAAGCAACTGGTGAAAAAAGCAAAGCTAAAACTAAAGCGAATTAATTACCATGGGACAAAAAGTTAATCCGATAGGTTTCCGTTTAGGAGTTGTTAAAGGTTGGGAATCTAACTGGTACGGAGGCAAAACATTTGCTGACAAATTAGTTGAAGACGAACAAATTCGTAAATATGTACTTGCTCGTATTCCTAAAGGCGGTATCTCTAAAATAGTTATCGAAAGAACTATCAAAAGAGTAACCCTTACAATTAATACTGCTAGACCAGGTGTTGTAATTGGTAAAGGCGGCGCTGAAGTTGATAAAATTAAAGAAGAGTTAAAGAAAATTACAGGTAAAGATGTTCAAATTAACATCTTTGAAATCAAAAGACCTGAAATGGAAGCTCTTTTAGTTGGCGAATCAATCGCTCAACAATTAAAAGCTAGAATTTCTTACCGTCGTGCAATGAAGCAAGCAATTGCTGGTACTATGCGTGTAGGTGCTCTTGGTATTAAAGTTAAATTATCCGGTCGTTTAGGTGGTGCTGAGATGGCGCGTACTGACCAATACAAAGAAGGACGTATTCCTTTGCATACATTACGTGCTGATATTGATTACGCTGTTAGCGAAGCATTAACAGTATACGGTAAAATCGGTATCAAAGTATGGATCTTCAAAGGTGAAGTATACGGTAAGAGAGATTTATCTCCAAATGTTGGAAGTGCTGCATCTGGTACAAGTTCTTCTAATAACGAAAATGCTGCTCCGAACCAAGGTCCGAGAAGAAAAAGAGGCGGAGAAGGTAATAGAAAAAAGTCTAACAAATAGAACAGAGATTCTGTCTGTATATAAATAAAAGTCATGTTACAGCCAAAACGTACAACATATAGAAAGCAGCAAAAAGGGAGAGTAACTGGTGTTGCTACCCGTGGTCATAGAATTGCTTTCGGCTCTTTTGCAATTAAGTCTTTAGAAGGCGGCTGGATTACAGCTCGTCAGATCGAAGCAGCACGTATCGCGATGACTCGTGCAATGAAAAGAGAAGGCCAGGTTTGGATCAGAATATTCCCTGACAAACCAATCACTCAAAAACCTGCAGAGGTTCGTATGGGTAAAGGTAAAGGTGCTCCAGAATATTGGGTTGCTTGTATCAAACCAGGTACAATCTTATTTGAATCAGGTGGAGTATCATTAGAAACGGCACAAGAATCTTTGCGTTTGGCTGCGCAGAAGTTGCCTTTCAAAACTAAGTTTATTGTAAGACCGGATTACGTAGCATCATAATATGAAAACTGCTGAAATAAAAGGTTTATCGGTACAAGATTTAAAGCAGCGCATCGCTGCTGAAAAAGAGAACTTGCACAAGCTGAAATTTGCACATGCGATTTCTCCGATTGAGAATCCGATGAAAATAAGTCATACTCGTAAGCTGATTGCTCAATTGAGTACTGAACTTACTGCAAAAAGTAAATAAGTTAAGGTCGAAAGATTAAATCTACCGAACTATAATGGAAGAGATTCTAAGAAACGCCAGAAAAGAAAGAACTGGCAAAGTAGTGAGTAATAAGATGAATAAGTCTATTACGGTAGCTGTTGAACGTAAAGTAAAACACGCTAAGTATGGTAAATTCATACATAAAACTACAAAATTAATGGCCCATGATGAAAATCAGGAATGCGGAATTGGTGATACAGTGCGCGTTATGGAAACAAGACCATTAAGTAAATTGAAACGTTGGAGACTCGTTGAA
>NZ_JBQCDF010000233.1:0-2776 GCF_051961495.1 Cytophaga sp.
TAGAACTTACTGCTTCAGAGGTTAGCATCTTACATACCTGATTTTAAAAATAAGATTATGAAACAGAGCCTACAGATTTTCGTCATTTACATCTTCCTGCAAAATATATTTGCCGGAAAAGCTTTTTCTCAATCATTTGAAGATTCAGTGATGATTGCCAATTGTGAAAAATGGAACATTGCCTATAAAAATGGAATGCTCACGCTTTCGAACCCTGGTTCTGCCCAGGTTTTTACAATGAATCTTTCAAAGCTGGATTCAGGTAAAATAAAACAAAAGAGGAAAGACAGTTCTTATGTAGAATTTTCCGGTTCAGGTGGACTCGATGGAAGTAAATACATGACGATTAAGAAAAGCCGGGTTTACAAATTACAAATGGGAACAGATGAAAATTCAACGGCGGCTTTATTCGTTGTTACGAATGAATCAAACGAAAAGAGACAAACCTTCCTGGGAAAAATGATTAGCAAAAACCATGAAGAAGAAAATGAAGTATTAAGTTCTGAAAGCACTGTTTACGGAACTATAAAACGAAACAATCTTGCAACAGGATGGGAATTCAGCTTAAAAAATTTGTCGGCAAACAGCGGACTTCCATTTAGCTTTTTTTCCGCACCAGAGGGATTTTTGACTTCAGAAAAGGATTCACTTTATCTTGAGCGAGCCTCGTTTAAAGCCGATGCTGTACTTGTAGATGTAGAAGGGCATCACGTAGGTGCGGTAAAATTCAGAAAAAAGCCTTTCACTATATGGGTGCAGAAGAATATGGAAAATTCCTTACAGGATGCTGTTGCAGTGTTATTTGGAGTGATGATCGCAAAGAAATCTTTTTAAGCGATTGCGAATAATTTGTAGACCAGAGTATCAATGAGTAAAGTTTGCTCCATATCGGGCTTCATTGTTGGAATGGAAAAAATCCAATGCGAAATGAAAAAAATCCGGTTGGAAATGGTCAAAGTATGTATGTATGTTGACCATAGTATGTATGTATGTTGACCATAGTACGTATGTATGTTGACCATAGTACGTATGTATGTTGACCATAGCATGTATGTATGTCGACCATAGTATGTATGTATGTTGACCATAGTATGTATGTATGTTGGTCATAGTATGTATGTATGTTGACCATAGTATGTATGTATGTTGGCCAAAGTATGTAATGTATGTTGGGCATAATATGTTAATATTATTACCTTGAAGCGCTTATGAGTTTCTCCGTAAAAGGTAACTAGCTGCGAAGTTGAAAAAGAGGTTTTATCGCACCCAGATCATATATTTAAACTTGTTCACTAACACCGCAGAAAAACTATAGAGCTATGTCATCAAGAACAGTATTTACAGACGACGAAACAACGAAATGGATTGCTACGTAAATAACAATGGCAAACTTTACATAAGCGTAGGAGAGAATGTGGAGGACTCAATGTATGGCGGGTACATTACTCTCGATAAAGAAGACGTTAAAAACTGAAAAAAATCTTACGGAGATTGAAAGTAATATGGAAGAGTGAGTTGCATTTGTAGCTTCTCTAAACTAGAATTTTGAATGCTTTATTATTGCTTTTAATAAATGCTTTTGAACTGCCTGATTGAAAATCCTCATATGATTTCTAGCTTGATTTTTAATAGCGGGCTCCTGCATGATATCACTAGCTCGATTTAAGTAAGAAAAATAATTACTCCTATGCTCCTTTAAAATCGGACTTGTTTTAAAAGAATAATCACCCAAATTATTTTTTTCGAGACGTTTTCTGTTTGTGTAGATTTTCTTTTTGTTCAAATCAAGGTTTGTATATAATCTGTAAAGTTGCCGTCTATAAATTATAGGCTTTTCGAAAGGTTTTTCTTCAGACTGTCGCACTGCCATGTTGCACTTACTTTTTACAGACGAAATCAATCGCCGGTAAAACTTAGCTAAGTTGTGGGATTTCACTAGTATCTTATATCCATAAAATTCGAAACCCAGATACGTAAAAGGCACTCCGACTCTATTTAAACGGTGGTCGGTCCTCACTGAAGTTAGTCGATATTGGTTCTTTTTGCCCTCCATTAAACGGAAATCGAATTTTTCGGTTTTTTCAATACTGATTTCGAGTTTACTTTTTTCAATAAGTTCGTTGATGCGATTTAAAATCTCGATAGAGTGTGCAGGGTTGCTAACAACAATTATATCATCAGAATATCTACGGTAAAAAGCATCATATTTGCTTACTATGTCGTTTACAACGATCATATCAAAATCTAACAAGTAGATATTTGCCAAAACAGCGCTTATTGGTAAACCTTGGGGGATGCCAATTGGCTTGCCCTCTTTGTTTCTAAATGGGAAACTGTAAATTTTTAATTCTTTATTTTTTATTTTTTCACGGAACTGCTTTGGCGATTCAAAAAAAGCTTGAACACCTTTTTTACGATGTCTTGCTAGCTCCTTTTCATTAAAATGTCCTTTTTTGTTGTAGGAATTCTTATCTCTAAGATCATCCCGCATAATATAGGAAAATCTGGTGGCTGCTTTGAAAACGTTATAATGATCTTTTGGTAATTTTTCTGTTCCTATGACCCTAGCCCATTGTTCTTTTAATATATTATGATCTAAACTGCTAAAAAAGCTTTTGATATCAAATTTTAGGACGCAGCATTCTCCATCTTTTGATCTTTTTATGATTTCTTCAAACACTTCATGTGCAAAATGAATCGTGCTCTTATTTTTTTCTGAATCTCCAATACTTATTTTTCTATATGCAATCGCACTTTGAGAAACAGCAGGACAATT
>NZ_JBQCDF010000234.1:0-11643 GCF_051961495.1 Cytophaga sp.
CAGAGCAACAGGTTACCCGGGCCCGGGAATTCTGCCTTCAGATGGGAGAGGATATTATGTGACGCTGCAGGTGAAGATATAAAGTACAGAGTACTGTGTCTTTGTTAAATTTGAAAGTATCATATAAAAGAAGGCGGCATATATTTATGTCGCCTTCTTTTATATCATTCAATCTGTTTTTTGAAAGTACTAAGTATTCCGTACTCTATACTCTGTACAGCTTACTCTTTCGCTGCCGCATATTGCAGTGCGCTCAGCTGGCTGTACATGCCGTTTTGATTCAGCAGTTCTTCGTGCGAACCCGATTCTTTAATTTCACCTTTGTCTAAGACAAAAATCGTATCCACGTGTTGGATCGTCGATAAGCGGTGTGCAATGATAATAGAGGTTCTGCCCTCCATGATTTTTGCTGTAGCTTCCTGTATCAATGCTTCTGTTTCTGAATCGATCGAAGAAGTAGCTTCATCCAGAATCAGAATCTTCGGATTATATACCATTACACGTATGAAGGAAATGATTTGTCTCTGTCCCGCCGATAGGGTACTTCCGCGCTCCATCACTTCATAATCCAGGCCGCCGGGTAAACGGTCAATGAAACGTTCTGCACCAACCATGCGGATCGCTTGCCAGATCTGTCCTTCTGTAATATCAGGATTGTATAACGTGATATTGTTGCGGATACTTCCCGAAAACAAAAAAACATCCTGTAATACTAAACCAATCTGTAAACGCAGTTCGTGCAAATCATATTCACGGATATCCGTACCATCAATACGTATAGAGCCCTGTTCAATATCGTAGAAACGGTTCAGCAGATTGATGATAGAGGATTTGCCTGCACCGGTAGAGCCTACAAAAGCAATGCTGCCACCTTGGGGTACATGGAAATTAATATTTTTTAAAACAGGTTGATTTTCGATGTAGCTGAAATAAACATGCTCAAACCGCACATCTCCTTTAATGGCAGGCAATGGTTTTGAACCCAGCGACTGGATAGGCGATTCATCATCCAGCAGCTTCAGGATACGGTCCGAGCTTACTACAGACAACTGTAATGTGTTGAAACGGTCAGCAATCATGCGGATCGGGCGGAAGAACATGGAGATATACATGATAAATGAAACCAGCGTTCCGAATGAACTTGTTTCACCCAATACTAATTTTGATCCGAACCAGATCAATAACACCAAGCCCAGTGAGCCGATAAATTCTGCAATAGGAAAATAAACCGAATATGCATTTACAGATTTCAGGTTTGAATCCCGGTGTTGTGCGTTGATGGCTTTGAATTTGGTATACTCGCGGTGCTCGCTGTTGAAGATCTGTACAATACTCATGCCTGTAATGTGTTCCTGCACAAATGTATTCAGGTTGGAAACCGCAATACGCACATGATTGAATGAATCTTTAATGCGTTCTTTAAATATGTAGGTGCTGAATAGCAGTATTGGCAGCGGACATAAGCAGATCAGCGTTAAGCGCCAGTCAATATAAAGCATAAAACCAAAGATAAAGATCAGCTGCAGGAAATCACCGAGAATGCCGGCTAATCCATCAGACGTGAAGTTGGAGAGCGTTTCCACATCTGAAATGTTACGTGTTACCAAACGCCCGATGGGTGTTTTATCAAAAAAACTCAAACGAAATTTCAGCAGATGCTTGAACAGCTTCATGCGGATATCGCGGATGATGGTTTGTCCCAGCTTGCCTGCTAAATACGTATCATAATACTGCATAAAGGATTGCGCAACCAGCACAACAACCATCAGGCCAATCATCAGATATAATCCATTCAGGTCTTTGTTTGCTATCTTTTCATCAATAGCTATTTTAACCAGGTATGGTTTTACGGAAGCAAGTACGGCGCCCAATAGGGTCAAAAAAACCTGCGTATAAAATAAGTGCTTGTACGGTTTAACAAATTGAAATAATCTGCTTAAGATTTTTATGTCAAATAAATTGCCGCTTACAGCACCACTTTCTTCTTTTTGCACAATGTATAATGTTTCCTTTGTAACGTATTCTTATTTGGAAGAAGTTCCCCCGGACTGTTTTTTTATGTCAATTTTGTATAAAAGAATGTGCAGGCCAATGCCCATCAACATTCCGATAATACCGCCGATATAACCGAAGTTATTGATTCTTTCAACTCTCTGGAAAGCAATCGGGTCTAGAATATTTGTCGGCAGCGTTTTATGGATAGCCTCCATTTCACCGGCTACAGGCATATATACGGCAGCCATGGAAAAAGCGAATGAGCAAAAGAAAGTCAGCAGATAGGTATAGAACGTATAAAACATCAGCTTTTTATCATTGTGGTGAATCCGTCCTACGACCGTCAGGATGATACCAAAAGGAATACCGGTTTTCCATGCATTCAGAATTCCGATCATGCCGGCTTTGGCTCTTGGATGCCAGGTATGGGGCATGTCATAATCCTTAAATCTGAATTTGGTGAAGAATTCTTCAGAAATGGAAAACGTGATCTGGTCATGTATGAAGCCATATAAACTTGCCAGCATGGGGGCAAGGATAAGTAAGGCAATGAAAATGAATGTCCGCATGTGTCGATTCGGTATAAAGAGCTTATCGGTTATAAGCTCCGAAGTTAAAGATACTAAAAACTTATAAAGAAAAATCCCAAATCTTTTCAGAATTGGGTTAGAGATTTATGGCATGATATTACCAGGAGCTATATTATTCATTTGTTCGGTACTTGCTTTTGCCTTGAGCGCAGTTTGTGGCGGCGGAGCCAGTTTTATATTAATTCCTTTATTGGGATGGATACTTCCCGGCGCACAGGTTCCTGCAGCATTGTCCATAGGTACAGCTGCAAGTTCTGTTTCACGGATTGCTGTTTTTTTCAAAAATATCCGCTGGAGCGTAGTGGTTTGGTTTGTTCCGTCCGCGATACCCGCGGTGTGGGCCGGCGCCTGGTTACTCAGTTATGTGAATCCTATTTACCTGGAATTGATCCTGGGGATGTTTTTATTGTCGAATCTGATGCTGCTTTTAAAACCAGCAAAAAAAAATCCGGCGGAAAAAGATATGTCTGTAGTTATATTACCTTTTATCGGATTTGCAGCAGGTTTTGTATCAGGATTAACGGGTGCTGTAGGCCTATTGTTCAATCGTTTTTATTTGCGATACGGATTAACTAAAGATGAAATTATTGCTACACGCGCTGCAAACGAATTGCTGCTGCACCTGGTCAAACTTTGTTTGTACGTGTCTTTCGGATTGTTAACCATGCACGTAGTAGGTTACGGCTTGCTTATAGCCATTGCGGCTGTAGTCTCTGCCTTTCTGGTAAAGCGGATATTGCCTTATATCAGCGAAAGTGATTTTCAAAAAATCGGATATACGGCAATGGTTCTTTCGGGCCTATTCATGTTTGTAAATGCATCGAACAATATTGTAAGCCAGGATCATTTACATGTTTCGTATGTGGCTGCTGAAGACGGAATTGAAACGAAGATGCAATGGCGGCAGCGTACATTTCAGATTGATATTGAATATGATGACGGAGCACTGGAAATTGAATATCCGATTCTGCGCGAAGATCTGCCGGCGGATCAACAATTACGTGTGAATGAGCTGGCGCAAGGGGCAGACAATGTGTTGCTGGAAGAAGTATACGGTGTAAACAAACATTATTACGAAGTATATGTATACAAGGCAGGAGAGCTTATTAAATATGATATTTAAGAAATGCTCCAGGGGGGCAAACTCTTGGGAGGTTCATTAAGAAGAATAATGAAATAATAAAAAAAGTCTCTCCGGAAATTTCCGGAGAGACTTTTTTTATTATTTCATTATTCTGAAATCATGACCAGCAGGTAGCTGCACCAGGAATTCATAGATCATCTGGATCACTTGTTCAACATCTGTCTTGCTTACCATTTCAACGGTCGTATGCATGTACTTCAATGGTAAAGAAATCAATGCGGAAGCCACACCGCTGTTTGAATAAGCGAAAGCATCTGTATCTGTTCCGGTAGCGCGGCTTGCAGAAGCGCGCTGGAATGGAATCTCTTTGCGTTGCGCTGTGTCAATGATCATGCGCAGCAGGTTATTCTGTACCGCTGGCCCGTAGGTTAACACAGGGCCTTTGCCGCATGATAAATCACCGCTTGTAATTTTATTATACATCGGTGATTGTGTATCATGACATACATCGGTGATCACAGCTACATCCGGTTTGATTCTGTGTGCGATCATTTCCGCGCCACGCAGACCAATTTCTTCCTGTACCGCATTCACAATGTATAAACCAAACGGAAGCTGGTTGTTATTTTGTCTCAGCAAACGTGCCACCTCTGCAATCATAAAGCCGCCGATACGGTTATCCAGCGCACGCCCGCAGTAATAGCGGTCGTTCAGGATTGTAAACTCATCTTCAAACGTAATCACCGAACCCACATGTACACCTTTTGCTTCCACTTCTTCTTTTGAAGAACAGCCAAGGTCAATGAAAATATTTTTTAAGGTCGGAGGCTTATCGTTTTCTTCATCACGTACGTGAATGGCAGGCCAGCCGAATACACCTTTTACAATACCTTTATCTGTATGAATGTTTACGCGTTTGGATGGAGCAATCATCGTATCAGAGCCTCCGTTGCGGCGCACATAGATGTAACCTTCTTTTGTAATGTAATTGACAAACCAGGAAATCTCATCAGCATGTGCTTCAATCACAACTTTGTACGGTGCATCCGGATTGATCACACCCACTACAGTTCCGTAAGTATCCGTAAAATATGTGTCAATATACGGACGGATATAATCCAGCCAGATCTGCTGGCCAGAAGATTCAAAACCTGTTGGCGCAGCGTTGTTTAAATATTTATGTAAAAATTGTTCCCCTGAATCGTTAATAATACCCATGTGTATGTAATGATTTTAGTTGTTGGAACGAATATACATAGCCCGGAGCTAAAAATGCTATTTTCCGGTAAAAACTAACAGGTTTTGATTTTTTAATACGGCTATAATTTATTGTTTTGCAGCTGTTTGTAATTATTTTAGCCTGGCTCGAAAAAATAAAATACACTTTTATAGATTCGGTCCGGTAATTTCCGTTAGAAGATAGAGGGAATCTTCTCAATGTTTTTTAAGATTTAACAGGAAATATATGTCACAACGCATTGGAGTTATAGATATGGGAACAAATACGTTCCATTTGCTTATAACAGATATTGTAGATGATAAACCAACGGTACTGGTGAATGAAAAATCATCGGTCGGTTTGGGGAAAGGCGGTATTACAAAAGGCTTCATTACGGAAGAAGCCATGCAGCGGGCATTGAAGACACTACGCAGTTTCAGGAAAATACTGGATGCACATGAGGTATTGCATGTGATTGCGACCGGTACCAGTGCGGTAAGGTCGGCAAGTAATAAGGAAGAGCTCATCAGCCGAATAAAAAAAGAAGTGAATATTGATGTTGAAGTGATTGATGGTGTGCGTGAAGCAGAGTTGATCTTCAGGGGCGTGCAGCAGGCAGTTGCATTGAATGAAAAGCCAGCCCTGGCCATGGATATTGGCGGCGGAAGTGTGGAATTTATTATTGGTAATAAGGATGGTATTTTGTGGAAGCAAAGCTTTGAGATCGGTGGACAACGTTTGATCGATCGCTTTCATTTGCATGATCCGATGCGGGAAGATGACCGGATGATGATGCACCGGTTTTTTTCTGAAGTGCTGCAGCCATTAGGGGAGGCGGTAAAAAAATGGAAACCTGTACAACTGATCGGTTGTTCAGGTACCTTTGATACGCTTGCGGAAATGAATATTCAATACCATAGGGAAAAAATTGTACTTGAAAAGCAAACGAATTATTTATTATCGCTGGCAGATTTCAAACGCTTGCATAAGCAGCTGGTAGCAAGTACCCGTGCAGAGCGGCTGGCTATTCCGGGAATGATTGAATTGCGCGCGGACATGGTTGTAGTAGCAATTTGTCTGATCGAAGAAGTATTGAAATTTGTTTGCAGTAATACCATTATGGTTTCAACTTATTCGTTGAAAGAAGGTGTGCTATATACCATGCTGGACGGCGAAAAGGTGGGGAGTTGATAATTATGAACTCTGAATTATAAATTATGAATTCGAAAAATGAAAACTTCTATGAGCTTGATTCTACCGAAGGAATAGAACTTCATTACAAAATGAGTTAGAAAAAGAGCGTCCCGATCGAGACGCTCTTTTTATTTTTATAAACCACTTACTTTTTTATCCTTCGGATATTTGACTGAATATTTCAGTACAAGTTTTTTTGTTTCAGCCGCCGCCACATTCAGTTTCCAGGTAAGCTTGCCGGTTACAGGATCAACAGCTGCACCACTGGCTTCGATCAGTTCCACTTCCAGCAGACTGTTTTGTGAAATCGGATATTGATCTTCTACAACTATGGTAATCGGGTCTTTCTTCGTATTACGGATCACGATTTCATAGCCGTATTCTTCCTTGCGGTTGGTGCCGATCATTTTCTTGGAAGTATAATCGGTGATCAGGTTACGTTCGATCACAATACGCGGATCACGGCCTAAAGAGATATCAAGTGTATCACTGGTGTTGCTTGCATCAATAAATGTTTTGCCAACGAATGTTCCTTCAAAATAGATATTTGCATTGCCGGAAAGAATATTGTACGTATCCCATTTGGTAATACGTGCCAGTAAGAATGCATTCAGATCCAGTTTAGGAACAGCAGCATATTCGTACTGTGCAGGCAGGTCAATATTCTTAATATCTACCTGCTGGCCTTTGCCGCCTGACTGAATGGTATACGGCAGGCCAATCGCGAATTCAACCGATAGCGTTGTTTGTACTTCCGCTGTATAATCGGCAATGCTGGCAGCTGCCGGAGCATAGGCTTCACCATCCATATCTGCACCGCTTTTGTCATAACTTTGAGATCTTACAGATTCGCTGTTATAATATGTTGGTGCTGCCGCTGCCTTTTTATTTTTATAAACTGTTGGTTCATAAATATTCAGGTACCAGTTTGAAAGTTCCGGTTTGTTGCCGCCAACAGCTGGGTTGGTAGTAGATAACGTAATCTTCACGTTCTTCCAGTCGTAACCGGTATTTTGATAAACCTGTGCTTTGTAAGCCAGTTGTACCGCAGATTTTGTATCCTTTGCACGGATATCATACAACGGATACCAGCCTGTATTACTGGTGATGTAGGTAGTTGTCAGCGAACCTGAAACAGGAGCCTTTGCAGAAACAGTAACAATAATGGTACTGCTCGGCTGGTTCATGGTTTGGTTGTATTCCGCCAGCTGATTGTTAAAGCCGTTAAGCTTCAGCTGTTGTTTACGGATCAGGATTTTATTATCAATAATTTCTTCTCTGATTTCTTCCATACGATCCCGGAAAAAATCGGCCATATCTTCCAGTTCTTTTGCAGTAAGGTTTGTGTTCTGGCCTTTGATATTCTGATTGGAAAGGATTAATTGTTCTTCTTTTGCCAGTACCTCATTGATCTGATTGTTGAAGTCTATCAACATGGTATATTTTGCAATGGAATCCTCCAGGTTCTGTATTTTGGCAGGCTTGTTTTCCTTCTTTAAATAATCGGTTTCGTGCTCTACTGAAAGAATGATAAAATCTCATTTGCCGCTTAACTGTATGCTGTTTGGATCCAGAAAGGTTGTTTGGTTTTGTAAACGGATTTCTGTCTTGCCTTCGTCAATAGTTATTCCTGTGGTAGTCTCAATCTGCGCACGGTTCAGAAATACAGTTACCTGTTTAATTGCGGGCGTTGCTTCAAGCGTGTGGTTTTGAGCAAAGACGGCAAATCCGCTGCAAAGCAGTAAGCCAAGGGATAAGAGTTGGTTCTTCATAGAGTAAAACAAGTTTAGTCAATCGTTAGAACGAAAGGTATCGGTAAATTGTATTGATGAATAACGAATATACTTAAAAAAAGCATAGAAAGCCTAACGCTTAACGCTTAAAGCCTAAAGCAGGGGAAGCTAAATATGTTTATGCAAATTTCTGTATTTCAAATGATTAATTAACGTTGGAAGAATGTTTTTGCGTTCAGCGTTAGCATTAGGTTTTAAGCTTTCCGTCTCAGGCATTCAGCGTTCAGCCTTCGGCTTCCCTCCGTTAGGCTTTCCGCATAGAAACCCATATTTTTGTTAACTAATCGAAATCTTATGTACCCATATAAAGATCTGTTTGCTTTCACTAAGAACGTTTTTTTAGCTATCGGTTGTCCGGAAAAGGATGCACAGCTTGCAACGACTGTTTTATTATCTGCCGATTTACGCGGAGTTGATTCACACGGTGTTGCCCGTTTAACAGGCTATGTACGTTTGTGGGAAGCCGGAAGGATCAATGCTAAGCCCAATGTGCGCGTTGTGCATGAAACACCAAGTACAGCAACCGTTGATGGTGACGGAGGTTTAGGTTTGGTAGTGGCGCCGCAGGCCATGCAGATTGCTATCGAAAAATCAAAACAGGTAGGCTCAGGCTGGGTAAGTGTAAAAAATTCCAATCACTACGGGATTGCAGGTTATCACGCAATGATGGCGCTGGAACATGATATGATTGGCATTTCAATGACCAATGCGAGTCCGCTGGTTGCTCCCACACACTCTCTGAAAAGATTATTGGGAACAAACCCGATCGCGGTTGCTATACCTGCAAAGAATGAACCGCCAATGGTGGCAGACTTTGCAACCACAACTGCTGCCAACGGAAAACTTGAAATCTTACAGCGTAAAAATCTGGAAGCACCGCTGGGCTGGATTCAGGATAAAAATGGAGTAACAACTTCAAATGCGCATGAATTAAAAGAAGGGGGAGCGTTATTACCACTTGGCGGCGATCGTGAGCATGGCAGTCACAAAGGTTATTGCCTAGGTTCTATTGTAGATATATTCTCAGCAGTATTATCCGGAGCTAATTATGGTCCGTGGGTGCCGCCGTTTGTAAGCTTTTTACCAGTACCGTCCGATCCGGTTGGAGAAGGTATCGGACACTTTTTTGGCGCCATGCGTGTTGATGCATTCAGGCCGGCAGATGATTTTAAATCGCATATGGATAACTGGATCAAAACGTTTAAAAATGCACCTGCAGTAGAAGGAGAGAAAGTATTGATCCCGGGCGATCCGGAGCGTGAAATCCAGGCATCACGTCTGAGTGAAGGTGTCCCTTTGCTGCCACCGGTAGTTAAAGATCTGAAGGAAGTGGCCGATAAATTAGGCGTTGCTTTTATGTAGGTTTAAAGCTGAAGGCGTAATGCTGAATGCCTAATGCGTTCAGTATAAGCATTGCTTAAAACAAGTAACATTCAAAAATAATTAGTCGATTTAATGAATGTATTAAGCTTTAAGCGTTCAGCCTTAAGCCTTAGGCATAACAACATTGCCTTCTGAAATTCGTTTAACTTATTAATGGCTAAAAAAAGAACCATACCAAAACCGAAAACGAAAAAAGCTGCTCCTAAAAAGAGTAAAGCTTTTACTGTTCCCACACAGGCGTGGTTTTATTTAGCGGGCTTTGTATTACTTTTTGCGTGCTGGTATATCACCGTTGCATCCAATACAGCTTTTCGTTCTTCCGCGTATTACATATACATCAGCAGGGGGACGGACATGGAAGAATTATCAGACACATTGGTGGAACGCAAGATTATCAAATCCGGGATGACTTTCCGGTGGATGGCATCTATGATGCATGTAGAAACATTGCGCCCGGGCATGTATCGTATCGAAAAAGGCTGGGGAAATTACCGGATGCTGGATTTTATTGATGATGCTGAAATCCGCGCCTCTCAATTGATTGATCTGGCGGAATACCGTTCCCGTAAACGCACGATTAAAGAGCTTTGCAAGCTTACCAATATCAACGAAAATGATTTTATTGAACTGCTGAAAGACGAAAATGAAGTAGATGATCTGGGAGGCTTTACTACGGAATCTGTTTACTGCATCTTCAGGCCGGGAAGATACAGAGTATACAAAAGCAGCACTCCGAAAGAAGTACTGGAATATATGGCATGCCAGTATACACAGCTTTGGAATGACGAGCGCAGGGCTGCATGTAAGCGCTTAGACCTGACCGAAGATGAAATTGTGATTCTGGGTTCCATTGTTTATTCAGAAACCAAACAACGCAGTGAAATGCCTACCATTTCAGGCGTATACATCAACCGGCTTCAAAATAACATGAAGCTTGAATCTGACCCGACTGCCTTGTTCGCCAACAATAGCATGGATTCAAGACGGGTTTCAAATAAACATATTTCCATTGAATCGGATTATAATACCTATCGCCGCAAAGGCCTGCCGCCGGGACCAATCTGCATTGTTCCGGAGTTTGTTATTGATGAAGTATTAAAATACAACGAACATAAATACTATTATTTCTGCGCCAAAGGTGACAGATCCGGCTGTCACAACTTCGCCACTACCTACGACGAACATCTGGAAAATGCCAAAAAATACAGAAGCGGTTTGGATAAGAAGAAGATTTATAAATAAGTGTTCAGTATAAAGTGTATAGTGTAAACATCAAAAGAGATAAGGCTATAAATAATTAAGAAACGATTACACTTTACACTCTAAACTTTACACCTGCCTAAAAAAGCACCGTTTTTTTAAAATTATCATCCGCAGTTAAATGCTCAACATCGCCTTCCACCCAGCATACAATCACCCGGTTCCCGAAGGCCACCGTTTTCCCATGCTGAAGTATGATCTGATTGCGGAGCAGCTTGTGTATGAAGGCACAATCACAGAATCGAATCTGTTTACACCTGCTGAAATTTCTTCAGAAGACCTGCTGCGTTCGCATGATGCAGTGTATGTACATAAATTAAATACCTTGTCTCTTTCACCTGCGGAAATCCGTAAGACGGGTTTTACATTAACCGGGGAACTGGTTTACCGGGAGAATGTAATCATGCAGGGCACCATAGACGCTGCGATACATGCATTGAAATATGGTGTCGGGATGAATATAGCAGGAGGTACGCACCATGCCTACAAAGCACATGGCGAAGGATTTTGTTTATACAACGACATCATACTGGCGGCGGATTACCTGTTGGCGCACAAGTTCGCCAAACAAATACTGGTGGTAGACCTGGATGTACACCAGGGGAACGGAACCGCTAAAATGGCCGAAGGCAATGCAGCTGTTTTTACATTCAGCATGCATGGGGCTACCAATTATCCTGCACACAAAGAACGCTCAGACCTGGATATTGCACTGCCTGACGGCACAACGGATGCAGCGTATTTACATATCCTTGAAGAAAATTTTTTGCGGTTGATCGACACAGTAAAACCTGATCACATCTTTTTCCAATCGGGTGTAGATGTACTTGCAACCGATAAATTAGGCAAGCTTGCCTTGTCCCGGGCGGGATGCAAAGCAAGGGATAAAATGGTGTTAAGATTGTGTAAACAAAACAAAATTCCACTAACCATCTCATTGGGTGGGGGTTATTCTGAAAGTATCATTGATATTATTGAAGCTCACTGCAACACCTTCCGTCTGGCTCAGGAACTTTATTTTTAAATTTTAAGTAGTAATACAGTACGGAAGGCTTTCAGCGTTACCTTTTACACATTAAACTTCTTATATTTACTTGAATGTATATACCATGAAGCAGTTTATTT
>NZ_JBQCDF010000235.1:0-2729 GCF_051961495.1 Cytophaga sp.
GTTAAAATAACGGTTTAAGCAGGATTTTATAAGAGAACGATCAATAGTAGAGATACTGATTTTTATTAACAGGAATATTAGTACTAAGTACTCTGTACTTAGTACTTTTTTATGCTCAGATCTGTAAAATAACCACCTAGAACTGTTAAATAATTTGGTTAACTTTGAGGGTTACAAAGTAAATATGGCTAAAAATACCTATAAGGCAGATAATACGCCGACACCCCCAAAAAATACCCGCTCAAATACTGCTTCCAATAAGGCAAGTAAAAAGGAAGCCGCTTCAGAAAATGAAGAAGCCCCGGAGCGACCTAAATTTGCCATTAAGGAATATTTCCAGGATAGAAGATTTCAGCTCGTTGCCGGAATGTTCATCATGCTTTTTTCATTTGCATTGTTACTAGCATTTACCTCATTTTTATTCAGCGGCAGAGATGACCAGAGTATTGTAGAATCTCTCTGGGACACCAGCATTCAGGATTCCGGCAGAGAAGTGGAGAATTTATTGGGTATTATAGGAGCTTTGCTATCGTACTTATTCATTTATAAATGGTTTGGTTTAGCTTCTTATCTGTTCTTACCAATATTCTTTTTAACAGGCTTCAGAATTGTTTACCAATCATCGCCGATTAATATTGCAACGTTAATCAAGACAACCTTTTATTTTTTGATCTGGATCAGCACAACATTCGGTTATCTGGTACTGGCACTGAATGAAGAAACGTATCTGGCGTTCTTAAGCGGCGGCATTGGCTTTGATATTGCCATGTACCTGGATAATCTGATCGGGTGGGGAACACCATTCCTGTTGTTGTTTTTCCTGCTGGCATTCATTATTTATTTCTTCAACATTACGAAAATCCATTGGTTTGCACCGGCAACGGCAGATGCAGCAGAAGTACCACTTGCAGTAGCTGCTGAAGAAGTGACAGAAGAAGCGTCTGAAGAAGAAATAGAAGAGCTGGAAGAAGAAGAGGAAATTGAGGAATTAGAAGAAGAGGAAGAAACGGAAGAGGAGGAAGAAGTCGAAGAAGAGGAAGAATGGGTGATCGAACGCAAAGAACCTGTTGCTGTTAAAAATTCTTCTGAACTGCAGATTGAATCACCGGTGGAAGAGCCGATGGTGCAGATACCGGCAGCTTCTGATGAATTGAACCTGGTTGTTGAAAAGCCGGAAGAAGAGGATGCAGACGAATTGCCTGCAAACCTGGAGAACTTCAATTACGATCCGACACTTGATCTGTCGTCCTATAAATATCCAACCTTTGACCTGTTGAATGAATACGACGGCAACAAAGTGGTGCAGGTGACCAAAGAAGAGCTGGAAGCGAATAAAGACAAGATCGTTGAAACGCTATCCCATTACAACATTGGGATAGCCAGCATTAAGGCTACCATTGGTCCGACAGTCACATTGTACGAGATCGTTCCGGAAGTTGGGATCCGTATTTCAAAAATTAAAAACCTGGAAGATGATATTGCCCTGAGCTTATCGGCTTTAGGTATCCGTATCATTGCGCCTATTCCGGGTAAAGGTACGATTGGTATTGAAGTACCGAATAAAAATAAAGAAATGGTTTCGATGCGCTCTGTACTTTCAACAGAGAAGTTTATGAAATCAGACAAAGAACTGCCGGTTGTATTTGGCAAGACTGTTTCGAACGAAGTATTTGTAGTAGATCTGGCTGAACTGCCGCACTTGCTGATTGCCGGTGCTACCGGTCAGGGTAAATCTGTCGGCTTGAATGTATTGCTGGCATCGTTGCTGTATAAAAAACACCCGTCGCAGTTAAAGCTTGTTCTGGTAGATCCGAAAAAAGTAGAATTAACGCTGTTCAATAAAATTGAAAGACACTTCCTGGCTAAACTTCCGGACGGGGGGGACGCAATTATTACCGATACCAAGAAAGTAATTCACACCCTGAATTCTTTGTGTGTGGAAATGGATCTGCGTTACGATTTGCTGAAAGATGCTCAGGTGCGTAATATCCGTGAATACAATAAGAAATTCGTCGAACGTAAATTGAATCCGAACAACGGGCATCGTTTCTTACCGTACATTGTACTGGTGATTGATGAGCTGGCAGATTTAATGATGACAGCAGGCAAGGAAGTCGAAACTCCTATTGCACGTTTGGCCCAGCTGGCCCGTGCCATCGGGATTCACCTCGTTGTCGCTACGCAAAGGCCTTCTGTAAACGTTATTACAGGTATTATTAAAGCAAATTTCCCGGCTCGTTTATCCTTTAAGGTTTCTTCAAAAATTGACTCCAGAACCATTCTGGATGCCGGAGGCGCTGATCAGCTGATCGGAAAAGGAGATATGTTGTTTGCCCATGGCGATATGGTACGTTTACAATGTGCCTTTTTAGATACTGTTGAAGTGGAACGCATTTGTGAATTTATTGGTTCTCAGAGAGGTTATGAAATGGCATACAAATTGCCTGAATATTCAGACGATGAAGCCGGACAGGAAAAAGGCGATTTCAATTTCTCTGAAAAAGATCCATTATTTGAAGAGGCAGCCAAAATTCTTGTCATGCATCAACAGGGAAGTACTTCTTTGCTGCAACGTAAATTAAAACTTGGATACAACCGCGCCGGACGCCTGATTGACCAGCTGGAAGCTGCTGGTATCGTAGGACAGTTTGAAGGAAGCAAAGCCCGCGAAGTATTAATTAAAGATGAATATTCATTAGAGTTCCATTTAAAAGGATTGAATCAACAAT
>NZ_JBQCDF010000236.1:0-2795 GCF_051961495.1 Cytophaga sp.
GTATTTCCAATAGGCGTAAGTGCCCCTATACCCGTAACAACTACTCTTCTCATGTTCAGAATTAAATCAATTAATTCTTCAAAAATAACTGAATCTTAGGAAATAGTAATCCACAACAATCAAATATTCATTACATGAGCAGAGTTTTTTATATCAGTTGAAAAGTGTATTTTGAATTCAAATTTTAAAAAATGGATAAAATACATGCAACCACCGTTGTGGCAATCAGACACAACGGACAACTATCAATAGGAGCAGACGGACAGGCAACACTGGGGAATACAGTTGTAAAAGATCATGTGAAGAAGGTCCGTAAATTAATGGATGGTAAAGTATTATGCGGCTTCGCCGGTTCAACGGCCGATGCTTTTACGTTACTGGAACGTTTTGATGAAAAGCTGACTGCATATAGCGGCAATATGAAACGAGCTGCGATTGAACTGGCCAAAGACTGGCGCACCGATCGATACCTGCGCAAACTGGAAGCCATGATGATTGTTGTAAATAAAGAAGAGTTGTTATTGATCTCAGGCACCGGCGACGTGATCGAACCGGATAATGATATCCTGGCGATTGGTTCCGGGAGCATGTATGCGCAATCGGCTGCAGCTGCGCTGAAAAAGCATGCAACACATTTATCTGCTCCGGACATGGTGCGCGAAAGCCTGAACATTGCGGCCGACATCTGCATTTATACCAACCATAATTTCGTTATTGAAACCGTATCCGAATGATCCAGATCTATCATAATCCCCGCTGCCAGAAGAGCCGTACAGCCCTGGAATATATTGAGTCGACAGGAGAGAAGATTGAGGTAATTGAATATTTAAAAACACCGCCGACAGTAAAAGAGCTGACTGCTGTTTTAGCCTTGTTAAAAGTTAAACCGCTCGATATTGTCCGGAAGAAGGAAGCATTGTATATAGAGAAATACAAAGACAAATCTTTTACAGATGCTCAATGGATAAAGATTCTGGTTGAAAATCCGATCCTGATCGAACGACCGATTCTGGTATCGGGCAAAAAGGCTGCTATTGCCAGAGATGCAGAAAGTCTGGAGAATTTTATTTAAATCTTTAATCATCAAATTAATGTTGAAGCACGGGATACTTTTTATTGTTTTTTTATGTTTATCTTCTGTAGTTTACGCGCAGTCTGCCATGCTGCAACGGAGAAATTTTAACATCGGAACATTTGTTGGTATCGGCGGTGCATCAGTGGCACCTATACCAACGTTGGACCTACGTTATAAAGGCACAACACTCAGAATAGCTCCCGGATATAATTACAACGGCGGCGGGGTTGTACAGGAAATAATTCCTATTTCAAAAAGCTTTTATAATGTATATTGGATTGCCTCTGCTTTCTATGTGCAGGGAACACAAAGCATTCATGATAACGTGTTGACAGATTTTAAATCCATGTCGGTATTGGGAGGTGTAAAATATTACATGGGTACACGCTTGTATTCAGAGTTGCAACTAGGTGTTGAATACCGACAGAAAACAACTCCAGGCTTTGCAGATGAAAATAAAACTTCACCTTATTTTGAATTTGGAATTGGCATTAACCTGTACAGGAATTTTCCAAAAAAAGAATTTGTAATTGACAGCGACGAATAAATGAATTTTTTAGCTCATCTTTATCTTTCCGGCATGGATCATTCATTGATGATCGGTAATTTTATTGCCGACTCAGTAAAGGGGAAAGAGATTCTTGAGTTTGATGCGAAAATTCAGAAAGGTATTCAACTGCACAGGCATATCGATTATTTTACCGATACACATCCGGTAATCAGTGAAGGTAAAAAGATTCTGACGCCTTACTTCGGTAAATATAATGCCGTTGTGATGGATATATACATGGATCATTTCCTGGCAAAGGATTGGGTGAATTATTCAAATATACCTTTAACAAGCTACGCTGCTTCGGTATATAATCTGCTTGAAGAACATCGGGCAGTATTGCCTGAACGCATTCAGCAAATGCTGCCGTATATGATCCGGCAGGATTGGCTGAGCAATTATGCAAACTTTTACGGAATCGAGCAGGTCTTTCAAGGCATGTCCAGAAGAGCAAGTTTTGAGTCACACATGGAAGATGCAACAGAAGTTTTAAAAAAGCATTATGGTGAAATGCAGGAGAGTTTTGATTTATTTTTCCCAAAACTTGTTCTGGATTCAACGAATTTCAGGGAATTGCTCTGAAATTTAAAAATAATTTTAGTCTGTTTTTTGCGTAAATCACTACTTTATAGTAAATTGTATTCGCAATTACACCCCCTAAGTAATTTCCCTTATAAAAATTGGCATTGTTATATTGTAATTTTTCAAGCTTATAATTGTATATTTAATAGTAAAATTGGAAAAATTAACACAACCTGAATTATATATGAAGACGTTTATATCTAAGTTATCCGCACTTGTATTAGTAGCAGGCATGCTTTCAGTAAGTAATGCATATGCTCAGAAAAGCACTGCAACTACATTAACGTACGTTAGTGCAGATGCGGTTCTTAAAAAGACTCATACGAAAGAAGAATTGGAATTGTTAGGCAAATTAGAGCTTACAACAATTTATCAGGAACGTGTTGCAATCATCACGGAAGTTTTGCCATATCTTGCCCTGCACAGCAAACCAGGTGCTACCTTAACAGACATGAGCATTCCACAGACACCTGCCAATATCTCTCATCTGGAAAAAGAAGTTAAAAACAAGCAGGAATACATCACATCTGTAAATGAAACACTGGTAGATATTATTCCTTACGCAGATAAACAAAACATCATCTGGTC
>NZ_JBQCDF010000237.1:0-7268 GCF_051961495.1 Cytophaga sp.
AGCATCCAAATCATCAACAATTAAACAGCGCATTTTCATACATGGTTTTAAAAGGTATAAAGTAAATGTGCGACCGAAAAATAAATTCCTAATCCTAACAGATCATTCGCTGTTGTAATAAACGGACCTGAAGCCAGTGCCGGATTTACACCAAATCTGAATAAAATCAATGGAGTGATCGTACCCATAAAGGAAGATACCAATACCACACAAAACAATGCAATGGAAACCGTAATAGCCAGGTCTAGCTCCTGCTTTAAAACAATATTGAAAATAAATACCAACGTAGAAATTGCAACGCCATTAATCAACGAAACGATAAATCCTTTCAGAAAGCGATCCAGTTCCATGCCAATATAAGTAGAATCTCTGGCCAATGATTGTACAATCATGGAAGAAGACTGGATACCCACGTTACCGCCGGTAGCTGTAATTAATGGTATAAAGAATGCCATGGCAGTAACCTGGTGAATCACATTTTCAAACAAGCCAATAAACTGTGCCCCTAAAATTCCTCCGATCATGCCCACGATCAGCCAGGGCAAACGGCTTTTGGAAAGCAGCCATACGGAATCGTCTTCCTCTGCATCATTCGAGATACCGGCCATCATCTGACGTTCCAGATCGGCTTGTTCGGTGATCAAATCGATAACGTCATCAATGGTAATCCGGCCCAATAACTTACCTTGTATATTTACGACCGGTACCGTTTCCAAATCGTACTTACGCATCAGGTCTGCCACTTCAGTTCCGCTTCTGTATGATTCTATACTTTTCACCATCGGGTCAAAGATATCAGCAACAATTGCATGTTCATCCGATAGCAATAATTTTTTCAATGATAGTAAACCGAGTAACCGCATATTGTCATCAACAACATAGACAGAAAATACTTTGTCTACATTCTTGGATTGAGCGCGGATCTCTTCAATACAACGGTCGATTGTCCAGTTCAGGTTGGCTTTTATTAATTCTTTCGCCATCAAACCGCCGGCACAATCTTCATCGTAATGCAACAGGTCAATAATGTGGTCTGCCTTCTCCGGGTTCCGGATAAACGCGATTACCTCTTCACCTGTCTGGATAGAAAGTTCATTGATGATATCAACAGCATCATCTGAATCTATATATTCAATAAAAGCTGCGATCTTCTCAGGAGAATAATTTTTTAAGATCCGCAAACGGATATCCGTATCCAATTCAGAAATAACCTGCGCACTTCTTTCTGTTGAAAGTATATTTAACAGCACCACAGACTCTTCCGTCTCAAGCTCATATAAAATGGTCGACAGATCCTGTTCAGGAATTTCCTCAACCAGTTCAAGCACAGCTTCGCTGTCTGCAAGCGTTAAATGCTGCTGCAGTACCTGGATAAATTCTTCTGTCAGTTCAAATGCCATACTATTTACCTGAAATCAAATTTGTCAATTCAAAAAACTCCTCCACAGATAATTGTTCTGCCCGTTTATCAAAGATAGGTAAATCCATAGATATGTTTTGCACGTTCACTGATTTGAGCGCATTTCTTAATGTTTTACGTCTCATGTTAAAGCCAGCCTTAACAACTTTGAAAAACAGATCTTCATTACATGGTAACGTTACGCGATCGTTTCTTCTTAAACGTATCACGCCAGACTTCACTTTCGGTGGTGGTGTAAAGACATGTTCATGTACCGTAAACAAATATTCTATATCATAATATGCCTGCAGTAAAACGCTTGTGATACCATAGGTTTTATTGCCATTCTTTGCAGCAAAACGTTCGGCAACTTCTTTCTGAAACATCCCGACAACTTCAGGGATCTGTTCTCTGAAATCAAGTACTTTAAATAAAATCTCTGTAGAAATATTATAAGGGAAATTGCCAATGATCGCAAAAGATCCAGGATACCATTCTGATAGATTGGCCTTTAAAAAATCGCCATGAATAACATCCGCTTCTTTTAATGGAAAAACTTTCTTCAGGTATTGAATGGATTCACCATCAATATCTACCACACGGGTATGATATTCTTTATGCTCAAGCAGGTACCTGGTTAATACACCCATTCCCGGTCCTATCTCAAGCACTTCTGAATAATTACCATGAAGTGTCAAAGCTTCAACAATATCTCTGGCGATTTGCTGATCATTCAAAAAGTGCTGTCCTAAATGTTTTTTTGCTTTAACCTTTTCCATATTCCCGAATTTTGCCCGAAGTTACATAACTCCTTTCAGCAATCCATATTCAGTTTATGAAGGATATAAACAATAACTTGTATGAAGGAAGGCTATAAAAGTAAAAAGCCTCCGACGAAAGAGGCTTTTTAGGAAACATTACTACTTTAACTAAACGAGCAAGAATTGTTAAAGATTTTTCAAACTAAAAATAGCTACGAATAAAATTTAAGAGCTATCCGCATCTGTTGTTATATACCCCGGAATAAGTCTTAAGTAACCGGATTTATAGGAGTTTTTTTAGAATAAATTTTCAATTGATTGAATTATATAAAGAATTGTAAAACTTCTGTGATATCTTTTGACTATCTTTGACTTGAATAAATTTATAAAATGACACCAACTATAGCATTTGACAGACCGATCATAGGAATTACTCTTGGTGATTTTAATGGCGTGGGTCCGGAATTGATACTAAAAACTTTTTCTGAGCAAAAAATATTAAAAATTTGTATTCCAGTCATTTACGGAAATTATAAATTATTTGCGAAGTATAAAAAAATCCTTGGCCTGTACGATGATTTGAATTTTCATTCTATAAAATCTATTTCTGAAGTTCAGCCACGCAAGATCAATTTAATGGTTTGCTGGGAAGATGATTACGAGGTAACTCCGGGCCAGCCGAGTAAAGAATCCGGCAAAGCCGCGTTTTTATCATTGGAGAAAGCCGTTACGGATGCACTTGCCGGAAACATCCAGGCAATTGTAACTGCTCCGATTGATAAAAAGAATATCCAGCAGGAAGGTTTTGCCTTTGCCGGCCATACAGAATACCTGGCAGAACGCTGCAATGTAAAAGATAACCTCATGGTAATGGTTAGTCCAACCATGAAGGTAGCTCTTGCAACTGCCCATATTGGCATTGCTCAGATTTCAGCGAACCTTACAAGAGAACGTTTGCTTACAAAAATCAATCTTCTGTATCATTCCCTGAAAAATGACTTCGGAATTATAAAACCCAAAATTGCCGTTTTAGGTCTGAATCCTCATGCCGGAGAAAACGGAATGATGGGTACAGAAGAACAAACATTGATTGCTCCTATCGTTAAAGAATTAAAAGACAAAGGTTTGTTAATATTCGGTCCATATCCGGCAGACGGTTTTTTTGGCCAACATCATTACTCAAAGTTTGATGGAGTATTGGCGATGTACCATGACCAGGGACTGGCGCCGTTTAAGGCTTTATGTTTTAACGAAGGCGTTAATTTTACCGGAGGGTTGCCATTTATCCGCACTTCTCCCGATCATGGAACCGCGTATGACCTTGCCGGAAAGAATTTAGTAGAGGAAGATTCGTTCCGTTCAGCAATTTATTTAGCCTGTGACTTGGTAAAAAACAGCCAGTTGGTTAAAAAATAACTGAAAATGAGGAAATATGAATCCACAACCCTTTTTTAAATCAATTGAATATTATAACTTTGCACCCCATCCTATAATAGTGTATGGAAAAGAATAAGTTAAGAGATTTTGATATAGAGATATCCAATATCAAGGAAAACGTACTCCACAAGTATGATTTCCAGCTTAACGATACCTTCTTTACATTATTTGAAGATAGCTTAATCCAGAAGGGATTATTGGAAGCAGTTGTTGAACTTGAAAAGACGCCCTTATTAATCCGCATGAACTTTATCATTAAAGGTCGTGTAGAATTAATCTGCGACCGTTCTTTAGATCCGTTTGAACAACCGATTTCATCTGAGCAGCTCCTCTTATTCAAGTATGCTGAAGAAGACGGAGAGATTACAGAAGAAATCATTGGCATAAAAAGAGAAACCATAAAAATTAATGTTGCTCAATATATTTATGAGTTCATTAATTTAGAGGTACCGATAAAAAAACTTCATCCGCGTTTCCAGGCAGAAGAAGAGTCTGATAATGAAGAAGAAACATTATTGATCTATTCTACTGAAGATGAAAATGAAGAAAAGAGTGAATCATCTGCTGAAGATTTAATAGATCCGAGGTGGTTGGCACTAAAGAGTTTAAAAGATAAAAGTAAGTTAAACTAGTAATAAAGAAATGGCTCATCCTAAACGCAAAATTTCCAAAACAAGGAGAGACAAGAGAAGAACTCACTACAAAGCGGTTGCTTCTCAGTTTGTTGAATGCTCTAATTGCAGCGCACCTGTCCTACTTCATATAGTTTGTCCGGAATGTGGATACTATAGAGGTAAATTGGCAATCGAAAAAGCCTTAGCAGTATAATCTGATGAGGTTAGCACTAGATGCGATGGGAGGAGATTTTGCTCCCAAGGCTATCATTGAGGGTGCCATCCTAGCCTCTGATTCTCTTCCTGCCGATGCAGAAATTATTCTAATCGGCAAGGAGCAGCTAATCCGTGAACATTTGTCTCAGCTTGAAGGAAACAAGAGCAGAATACAAATTGTTCATGCCGATGAGGTAATCAGCATGGCTGAACATCCTACAAAAGCCTTTTCACAAAAACCTAATTCCAGTATAGCGGTAGGTTTCCATTTACTGAAACAAAAAGAGGTTGACGCTTTTTGCAGTGCAGGAAACACAGGTGCTATGCTTGTAGGGTCTATGTTTAGTATCAAACCTATCGAAGGTATTCTTCGTCCTGGTATTGCCGGTTTTATGCCGCAAGAATCAGGACGTTTTGCTGTTATCATAGATGTTGGTGCAAACGCAGATTGTAAGCCAGAAATGCTTGCTCAGTTTGCGGTGATCGGTTCTTTATACACGAAATATGTATTCGGAATCGAAAACCCGAAAGTGGGTCTAATGAATCTTGGAGAAGAAGAAGAAAAAGGAACGATCCTTACGTTAGCTGCTCACCAGCTGATCAAGGATCTGGACAATATCAACTTCGTAGGAAACATTGAAGGTAGAGATTTATTTAACAACAAAGCAGACGTAATTGTTTGCGATGGGTATACAGGCAATATCATCCTGAAAATGGGTGAAACGTTTTATGATTTAGTTTCTAAGCGTGGATTTGATGACAACTTCTTTAACATGTTCAATTATGAAGAAGTCGGCGGTAGTCCTATTTTAGGAGTGAATGGCAACGTAATCATTGGTCATGGAATATCTTCGCCAAAGGCAGTCAAAAATATGATGCACCAGGCATACCAATTAACACAAGCCAAAATCTCCGAAAAAATTAAAAACGCATACAGCTAATCTCAACAACTAGAAGATGGGCAATGTAAAGGCATGTATCACCGGTATTGCAGGGTATGTACCGGATTATATTTTAACAAATCAAGAATTAGAACAACTCGTTGAAACATCTGATGAGTGGATTCTTTCTAGAACAGGTATCAAAGAACGTCGCATTTTAAAGGGAGAAGGCCTGGGTACTTCTCACATGGCAGAACAAGCAGTGAACAGCCTCCTTGCGAAAACGAATACCGATCCTTCCGATATCGATTTATTAATTTGCTGCACCACAACTCCTGATTATGTTTTCCCGGCTACAGGAAATTTAATCTCGGATATGTGTGGACTTAAAAACGCTTTCAGTTATGACATGAACGCTGCATGTTCGGGTTTCTTATTCGGACTTGTAACGGGTTCACAATACATTGAAAGCGGCAAGTTTAAAAAAGTCATTGTAGTAGGTGCAGATAAGATGTCTGCTATCGTAAACTACAAAGATCGTAATACATGTATTTTATTTGGTGATGGTGCCGGCGCAGTACTTCTGGAGCCGAATAACGAAGGTTATGGGGTTGTAGACAGCGTACTGAAAACAGACGGTTCCGGTGCACAGTACCTGATCATGAAAGGCGGCGGCAGCCGTCGTCCTGCTTCATTAGAGACTGTTATGAACAGCGAACATTTTGCTTACCAGGAAGGTGCAACTGTATTTAAATTCGCTGTAAAAAACATGTCTGATGTTGCTGCAGAGATCATGGAACGTAACCAGCTTACTGGCGACAACGTGCAGTGGTTGGTACCGCACCAGGCAAATAAACGGATCATCAATGCTACTGCGGAACGCATGAATGTTGGACCGGAGAAAGTAATGGTGAACATTGAACGTTACGGAAATACCACAAGCGCTACGATTCCATTGGTGCTTTGGGACTATGAAAAACAACTTAAAAAAGGTGATAATTTAGTATTGGCTGCTTTTGGTGGTGGCTTTACCTGGGGATCTGTTTATTTGAAATGGGGTTACGATCCTAAATAAATAAACGCATTGTAATTGTTTACTGAAATATTTAATACATAAGATTGTTAACACATAACTGGTAAAACTTTTAAAACAGTTATTCAAAATTAAAAGACTGATGAAACCAAAGGAAATTCAGGAATTGATTGACTTTATTGCAAGCTCTGGCTTGGCTGAAGTAAATATTGAAACAGAACAGTTTAAAATAAACGTTAAAAAATATCCGAACACTGCTGTTAAAGCTGCGGATATTATAATGCCTGCATTACCACAAGTTGCACCACAACAAGTATTACCGGTAGCTCAGGCTCCGGCAGTTGCTGCTCCGGTTGCAGCAGAACCAAAAGCTTCTGCACCAGCTGCTGATACAGCAAATCTGATTACAATCAAATCACCGATGATCGGTACCTTCTACCGCTCATCAAGCCCTGAAACTCCTGCATTTGTTAATGTTGGCGATGTGGTTGAAGCAGGCAAGCCCGTTTGTATCATTGTAGCAATGAAATTATTCAATGAAATCGAATCTGAAATTTCAGGTAAAATTGTTAAAATCTTAGTAGAAAACGCTACTCCAGTTGAATACGATCAGCCATTGTTCCTGGTTGAACCTAAGTAATCAATTGTTGTATAGTTCATTTTACTGGAAAGATATATGTTTAAGAAAATATTAATTGCGAACAGAGGTGAAATTGCGCTACGTGTAATCCGTGCTTGTAAAGAGCTTGGTATTAAAACGGTTGCTGTATACTCTGTTGCAGATAAAGAAAGTTTACACGTACGTTTTGCGGATGAAGCAGTATGCATAGGCCCTGCTCCTTCTAATCAATCGTACTTAAGCATACCAAATATCATTGCAGCAGCAGAAATTACAAATGCTGATGCAATCCACCCGGGTTATGGCTT
>NZ_JBQCDF010000238.1:0-2486 GCF_051961495.1 Cytophaga sp.
ACCTTTACATTTGTGGAAAACGCGTTCAAATATGGACTGAGAAAAAGGGATGACGGATTTATTAAAATGATGATCTCGGTTAACGGTAATAACTTTTATTTTTCAGTTGTAAATGATAAACGGCGAATGGAAAAAATTACGCGGCTGGGGGGCATAGGAATTGAAAATGCAAGAAAGAGATTACAATTGTTGTATCCTTACCGGCATACACTTTCCATCTCGGATATGGACCAGGCTTTTTCAGTGGAACTAACCATAAATCTGAAGTAGATGAATGTTATCAGGTGCATGATAATTGATGATGAACCGATAGGGCGTGAAATCCTGGAAAATTTTGTAAAAAAAATCAATTTCCTGGAATTGGTAGCCGTATGCGGGGATGCTTTTGAAGCCCTAGAGATCATCGAAAGTCACCCAGTAGATCTTTTGCTTTCCGATATCCAGATGCCTGAAATAAACGGTTTGGAATTTGTCCGTTCATTGCCTTTTCCTCCCGCGATTATTTTTATTACCGCTCACGATCAATACGCTGTGAATAGCTTTGAACTGGGAGTGACAGATTATTTATTAAAGCCGGTATCTTTTGAGAGATTTCTGAAGGCGGCCAATAAAGTCAGGATCCAGATTGAGAACCAGCGCCACCTTGCTTCAGCGGTCAATAATAATAATGCCTACCCGGGGTATTTCTTCATCAGGGCTAACAATAAACTGGTTAAAATATTATACAAGGATGTTTATTATATTGAATCCGTTGGCGATTATATAAAAGTGTACACCTCCGATCTGCCGCTTCTCAGTTATAGCAGTATGAAAATGATTGAGAGTAAATTGCCTCCCGGCTTGTTTGTAAGAATCCACAGTGGTTATATCGTATCGATAAATGCCGTAAAAGCCGTTAACGGACAATTGTTGGAACTTCTTAACGGGACATGTCTTCCCATTGCGAAATCAAGAAAAGAGCATTTATTTTCGGCTCTTCGAATCGAGGAATCCTGAAAACGCTCTAATTATTCCATTCATTATTTGATAATTTTTTTCCAGAAAATCGTGCAAATGCGGCTGATTACCGTGCAAAGCGGTCAATTCGTCGAAAAAATAAAGTTGCAGTTGTTTTAAAAATAAAATTTGTAAACAATTACATGTTTACCAATAAATAATTTTTATGACTGCGATCCAACCTCAACAAATTGTAAAGAAGGAATTTAAGCTTAAGAAAAAGATCATAGTAAAATTTGGTTCCAATGATTTAAAAGGCAGGTGTTACTCTACTGTTTTGGAAACCATAACTACCAACCCTACGAGTACCATGATGAACCCCCAAAGTTTGTTATAACGCCATGGCTGTTGCCTTCATGAAGAAACGAATGATGTGGCAGGCTATCTGCTAAAATAAAATCCCCATTGGTTTTCTGAAAAATTAACCTGTTGTTGAAAATCAGCAAATATTATTTAATTATTATCCTTGTCATAGTTACTTTCAACTGTGCAGGCCAAAGCGCCGACAGCGTTTTGCAGGAAGTACAAAACATTCCTGCAAAATTCTATTCAAAAGTTGAGAAAAAATACGCCTCCATTGACAAGCATCTTTCCGGCAAATCGGTAAAATACCTGAAGAAACTGCAGAAGCAGGAAAACCGGCTTAACAGGAAGCTCTCAGCGATTGATTCCCTTTCCAATAGTACAAATGGAGCCGTTACAAAGGAATATGAATCTTTTATTGAAAGTTTCAGGAAGAAAAAAGAAAAACTGGATAAAGTAAATCTTAACCAGTACAACTCCTACATAGATACATTGACCACTTCCTTATCCTTCCTTAAAGAGTGGGGAAGCGATGGTAAAGCCGCTTTGCCAATGGAGAAGCTGAATGAACTAAAGGATAAATTCAATCAAACCGCCAAAGTCAATCAGTTCATCAGTGAAAGGAAAGAACGGATGCAGCAACTGCTTTCAAAATACACCCAACTTCCCGGCCCAGTTAAAAAGCAATACGACAAGCTTCGAAAGACCGCCTATTACTACAAGGCGCAGGTAAATGAATATAAAAGCATGTTGAAAGACCCAAAGAAGATAGAAGAGGAAGCCCTCAGCGTGTTGAATAAAATGCCCTTCTTTCAAAAGTTCATGAAAGAGAACAGCCAGTTCGCTTCACTTTTCGGCCTGCCTTCCTCCTCAATGGGCGGAGTTCAGGGAGAGACAGCCCTTGCAGGTTTGCAAACAAGAGCTTCGGTTCAAAATCTGATCCAACAGAGAATAGCTTCAGCCGGCCCGAATGCCATGGCGCAGGTGAAACAGAACCTGCAAAATGCTCAGGCACAGCTTTCCCAACTGAAAGATAAGTTGTTGAAATCTTCCGGACTACAAGGGATCTCCGGTGAAATGGATATGCCCAATTTCAAGCCCAACAGCCAAAAGACCAAACCTTTTTTAAAGAGGCTGGAATATGGCTTTAATATACAGTTCAGTAAAAGCAATTCGCTATTGCCTTC
>NZ_JBQCDF010000239.1:0-7034 GCF_051961495.1 Cytophaga sp.
AACCGGAACATATCAATTAGCCTTCAGCTCGGATGATGCAGGCTATTTATACATTAACGGCTCATTGGTTTATTCAAGAACAACAAATGGTTCTGCAACAAATGTATGGACGGGTAATCTGGATGCAACTTCAACAATTGACTTTCATTATAAAAATAATACCGGATCAGGTTCTGGTGCATTAACGTTTACAGCAATTACAACCCCCACGCTAGCAGCAGGAACAATAAGCGGAACACAGCCACTTTGTTTCGGTAATACAGATCCTTCCATCTTTAGCAGTACAGTTGCGGCATCCGGAACTTGCAGCGCTGTTGCATACCAATGGCAAAGTGATGTTGGCTGTACAGGAACATTTACAAATATTTCCGGAGCTACGAATGCAACATATGATGCTCCTGCAGGTGTAACGCAAACTACCTGCTACAGAAGAATGGTTGTCGATGCCAATTGTGCGAGAAGTGCAGCAAGTAATACCATTACAGTAACTGTATATTCAACAGTTCCGGGTGACCCGACAATATTTCCTTCCAATACATGGAATGGTTATGTATATGATTTTTCTGCAACAGGAGGGTATAACTCAAATGATTTAGGCTGGACAGATTATAAAGGATATTTTTCGTACACCGGGGCTTCTGCTTCGGATCCGAGTTTTAATACAACTACACTCTATGCAACAGCAAACTTGCCCACTTCGGCTCCGGGTTATGCAGGCTGTTCTGTGGCAAGCACAAATGCTACCGGAGTTCAGTTTAAGCGCCAGGGTTTTCCAACAGGTACCTATCAATTAGACTTTGCTTCAGATGATGCCGGCTATCTATACATTAATGGTTCATTAGTTTACTCAAGGACGACAAATGGTTCTGCGACGAATGTCTGGACGGGTAATCTGGATGCAACATCAACCATTGAATATCATTATAAAAATAATACCACTACTGCTACCGGCCGTTTAACGTTTACATTAATACCAACTCCTACTCTGATACCGGGTACCATTACAGGGGATCAGACATTGTGCCCGGGAAGTGATCCCGCAGCATTTGCAAGTACGCTTGCTGCTTCAGGTACTTGTGGAGCATTAAAATACCAATGGCAGAGTGATGCCGGTTGTGCAGGTACATTTACAGATATTTCCGGGGCCACGCTGGCTACTTATGATGTACCGGCAGGGCTTTCTCAAACAACATGCTATAGAAGAGAAGTAATTGATGCAAACTGTAATCGTGTGGATTATACAAATACGGTAACAGTTACAATCACTACTGTCCAACAAGGTGATCCAACCGTTTTCCCTTCAAATGCCTGGAATGGATATGTGTTTGATTTCACGAATGTGGGATATACTACAACGGATGTAGGTTGGACAGATTATAAAGGTTTTTTCAGTACGAATACATTGTCTTTTAATACAACAACTTTATATGGGTCTACCATACCGCCTACATCAGCACCAGGCTTTGCGGGATGCCAGTTAAGCAGTGCTACGCTTTCAGGAGTACAAATGAAAAGACAAGGTTTTCCTACAGGTACCTATCAAATAGACTTTACTTCTGATGATGCTGGCTTTATCTATATAAATGGCGCTTTGGTATATACCAGATGGGTAAATGGTTCGCAAACCAATGTGTGGACAGGAGATCTGGATGCGTCTTCAACCATTGATTTCAGATATAAAAACAATACCGGCGGAGGTCAGGGGAGGCTCACATTCACTGCTGTTACCCCAAATGTTCCTTTAAATGAAGGGTCTATCGCATTAAATGGTCCTTCTACGATTTGTCCTTCAGATCCGGCTACTCCTATAGTGTCTTCACAGGATGGATCAAGCTTCTGTTATTTTACATATCAGTGGCAGGCCGATGCAGGTTCCGGATATCAGGATATTACCGGTGCTACAAATGCTGCTTATACGCCGGCAAGTGTTCCGGTTACTACATCTTACAGACGTAAAGTAGCTGATGCCTGCGGGGATGTGTCTTATTCAAACATCGTAACGATAACTGTAGGGCCATCTGTTGTACCGGATGCATCTATATTCGGAAATAATTCATGGATAGCTTATGTGTATAATCAACAAAACTTTGTAGCCTCATCTTTATATGGCAGCTATACGGATCCGGGTGCTTCTGCTTCAGATCCCAGTTTTAGTTCCATGAACCTTTGGAACACAAACCTGGCTCCGTCAGCTGCTCCGAACTATGTTGGCTGTCAGGTAGGAGTGGATAATCACAGTGTGATTTATAAAAGACAAGGTTTTCCTACAGGTACATATACATTAAGTGTATTGAATGATGATGGTTGCTGGTTATATATAAACGGAGTGTTGGTTTATTCCAGAGCTTCATGGACTGGAACACCAATAAATTCTGTTTGGACCGGTACATTAAATGCATCTTCAACAATTGAATTCAGATGGACTGAAGGTGGCGGAGGATCGAATGGCGCGATCAGCTTTACTTCAGTTACTGTACCCTCACCATTTAACGGTGGAATAATTGATAATACAACTTCTACCATTTGTTCAGGAGATATTCCGGATCCATTCACTTCCACGAGTTCTGCTTCCAATGGTTGTTATGTGAATTCCTATCAATGGCAGTTAGATACAGGAAGCGGATTTACAGATATTTCCGGTGCAACAAATACTACCTATACTCCGGTTGCGCAAACTGTAACTACCACTTACAGAAGAAAGGCTGTTGATGCATGTAGTCAAACAGCTTATTCAAACAGCTTTACAGTTTCTATCGGAACACCTACACCTCCGGACCCTTCTGTATTCGGATCAAATGTGTGGAATGTATATGCATATAATGATGTGAACTTTACAATTCTGCGTGGTAGTTATGTAGATAACGGCTTATCAGCATCTGATCCTAGTTTTGATTCAAGAAACATGTGGAATATCAGTGCTTCGCCTTCAGCAGTATCAACTTATACAGGTTGTGACGTTGTATTGGACCAGCATGGAGTTATATATAAAAGACAAGGTTTCCCTACAGGTATTTACCGTCTGGATTATAATTCAGATGATGCCGGATCTGTATATATAAACGGTGTATTAGTCTATACCAGTGTGAGCTGGGGAGCTTTGGTGACAAACATCTGGACTGGTCCGTTAAATGCTTCATCAACTATTGAATACAGATGGGCTGATACCGGTGGCGGACAATCATACGGCAGTTTATTAATGACGCATCCGGTTACGCCGACAACATTACTTGGAGGAACAGTTGCAAGTTCAAGTGCTGTTGTCTGTTCAGGAAACTCTCCGTCTCCGTTTACATCAACTGCAGCAGCATCCGGCGGATGTTATCCATCATATCAGTGGCAGCTGTCAACTACATCGACCAGTTCAGGGTTCTCTGATATTTCAGGTGCAACGGCAGTAACATACAGCTCACCGGCAACGATAACTGCAACAACGTATTATAGAAGAAAAGTTACTGATGCCTGCGGTACAGTAGCTTACTCAAATGTAGTAACGGTAACAGTAGGTGTGCCATCACCTCCGGATCCTTCAATCTTTGGTTCGAACGTGTGGAACGTATATGTATATAACGGTAACAACTTCAATACACTTTATGGAAAGTATGTAGATAACGGTATCTCTGCAAGCAACCCGAGTTTTGATACCAGACTGCTTTGGTCATCGACGACACGTCCTTCATTGGCTCCCGGATATACCGGTTGCCAGGTAGGGGATGATAACCATTGCATCGTCTATAAAAGACAGGGATTTGCACCCGGTACGTATCAGATAGATTTCGATTCAGACGATTACGGATATTTGTATGTAAACGGTACACTTGTTTACAGCAGAACAACAGGTTGCTGTGCGGTAGTGAATAATGTATGGACGGGGCCATTAGATGCAACCTCTACTATTGAATACAGACAGAGAGAATTTAATGGAGGTTCATTCGGGTTCTTACGATTAACGTCTTCAACTCCACCGGCATTGGTTGCCGGAACAATTGCATCTGATCAGACCGTATGTTCAAATATTGTACCGGCTGCATTGACTTCAACAGCTGATGCTACATCCGGTTGTACAATTACATATCAGTGGATGTATTCAACTACATCAAATACTGGTCCATGGACAAATATCGGAAGTAACCTTAGCACACTTACGTTAAACCCTCCGGGTATTACTGCAACAACATATTATGTGCGCACGGCTACTGATGCATGCGGAAGATCTGTTTCTTCAAACGTAGTTACAGTAACAGTAAATCCTAAACCTAACAATGCGGGTGCAATAACTGGTCTGGCATCTGTCTGTGCTTCGCAAACGGGAGTAACTTATTCTATACCCGCGGTGACTTATGCAACAACATACACCTGGACATTACCAACCGGCGCAACGATAACCTCAGGTGCAGGTACCAATTCTATTACAGCTTCCTTTGGTACTGCAAGCGGAACAGTGACAGTAAGACCGGAAAATGCCTGCGGTGTTGGTTTGACTTCTTCTTTATCAGTAACAACAACTCCTACAATTCCTGCCAATGCCGGTGCAATCACAGGTCTGTCTACTGTATGTTCAGGTCAGTTTAACGTTCAATATAGTGTGGCTGCAGTTACGAATGCAGCAACCTATAACTGGACATTACCAACCGGAGCAACAATTACCTCAGGTGCCGGTACCAGAATTATCAGAGTAACATTTGGAACTACTGCCGGAACGGTTTCTGTAACGCCTGCAAACAGTTGTGGAAATGCATTAGCAGCAAGTAATTTAGCTGTTACAGTGAATCCGCTGCCAAGTGCTGCCGGTGCCATGACAGGATCAGGTTCTGTTTGTCCGAATGAAACGGGCGTTGTATATAGTATTGCAGCAGTGGCAAATACAGATACATATACATGGGCATTGCCTTCCGGAGCATCTATTACTTCCGGAACCGGAACCAATTCAATTGTGGTGGCTTTTGGAACAACTTCAGGGAACGTTACTGTAACGCCGCGTAATACATGTGGTGCCGGTTCTGCAACAATAAAAGCTGTAGCTGTGAAAACATTAGGTGCTCCCGGAGCTATTACAGGAAGTGTCAGTGTTTGTCAAAATACAACAAGTCTTACCTATGCAATTTCTACGGTAACCGGCGCAACGACATATGCATGGACAGTCCCTTCAGGCGCCGTGATTACAGCCGGTGCAGGCACGAGGTCAATTACTGTTACCATGGGTACAACAAGCGGTGATGTTACCGTTACCCCATCTAATACATGTCAAACAGGAACAACAGCGACCAAATCAGTGGTTGTTACAAATTCTGTTCCGGCTGTAGCGAGTTCTATAACAGGTAATAACAATCCTTGCAGACTGGAAAGCGGAGCTTCTTATTCAGTAGCGGCTGTCTCCGGCGCAACAAATTATACATGGCTGGTACCAACAGGTGCAACAGTAGCGTCAGGTGCCGGTACCAATGCAATTACGGTTAACTTTGGATCAACGAACGGTAATATTCGGGTTACTCCTAGTAACGTGTGCGGCAATGCAACCACTACAGTATTGCCTATAACTTTAAAGCCATTCCCTTCGGCAGTTGGCGCGATAACAGGGGCTACCAGTGTTTGTAAAGAAACCGGCATTACTTATAGTATTGCAGCAGTTACAAATGCTTTGAGCTATAACTGGACAGTACCTGCCGGAGCTACAATTACTTCAGGTAATGGAACAACTTCTATTATTGTTTCATATGCAGGCGCTTCAGTTACTTCAGGATCTGTTGCTGTTGATGCAGTAAATACCTGTTCTACAACTTCCAACAGCATAGCTGTTACAATCAGTAGTGCCTGTTCAAATACATGGACAGGAAATTCAACAGTTGATTGGAACACTGCTTCAAACTGGAATCTGGCTTTAGTACCAACAGGCACGGATGATGTAGTTATTCCTTCTTCAGTTGTTTCAACAAGAATGCCGGTAATATCTTCAGGTGCAAGTGCAAAAACACTTACAAACAATGGTACAATTACACTTACATCTGCAGGAACATTAAATGTATATGGAGATCTGGTTAACAATGGAACGTTGACTCCTGCAGTAAGCTCTACCGTTGTCTTCAAAGGTAATACTGCACAAAATGTCACAGGAGTTCCTGTGTTATATAATGCAGTTGTAAATAATCCGGTTGGCGTTACTTTACAATCTGCCCTTACGGTAAACGGTACACTGTCACTGGCCAAAGGTGTATTGACTACCAATTCTAACCTGACCATTGATTTTGATAATGGCGGTAATATCGGTTATTCTTCATCTGACCTGGGCAGTATTGCAGGTACAGTTACAGGAAGACGGGACGCGGTTGCTGCAAAAACGCATTACATCGGAGCTCCGTTCAGTGGGGTGACCTCCGGACAGGTTGCAGCCACAACACCGATCTACGTGAGTCCATACTGGAAAATGTTTACCCGTACGTTTTCTACTCAAAACTGGGCGGCCGTTACAAATTCAACAACACCTATGCCATTAGGCACAGGGTTCTCTCTGTCACTTCCGGCTGCGGCACCGTTGGTATTCACAGGTACTTATGATCATACCTTTGCCTTGACAGGTCCTGCATATCCGAATACGGCAACAGGTAAATATCTGTTGGTAGCCAATCCTTATCCTTCAATAATCGACTGGGACAATGTATCTGGCTGGACAAAAACCAATGTAGGAGGTGCAGTTTATTACTGGGATGCAGTAAATAACCGTGCTGCCAGCTATGCATCAGGTGTCGGAACGAACGGCGCAACAAGATACATTCCGCCGATGCAGGCCGTATTGGTAGGCCTTACAGGAACAGGAGGCAGCTCAAGTGTTTCCATTAATAATAATGCCCGTGTGAGTCTTGTAACAGCTACACCATATCTGAGGACAGCATCAAATACGATAATCCGTATCCGCCTGGAAGATTCGGCAGCAACGAAAAATGATGAAGCTGTTGTTCGGTTCAATGATGATGCAACCACTGGTTTTGACCAGGATCTGGATGCACATAAGATTCCAAACAGTGGTTTGATGCCTTCCGTTT
>NZ_JBQCDF010000240.1:0-3216 GCF_051961495.1 Cytophaga sp.
ATATTATTTGATTGTTCGGGTAAGGTACTAAAAGACGAAGTATATATGATGGCAGATGGCGTTGCTTATTATCCCCGGTATGTGAGTAGTCAAAAACTGGACAAAGGTTTCCGGACGGAAAATGGTAAGATTAAAGAATACGCATCGATCTACCAGCAGTTTATAGGAGTGGGTTTTAACAATGGACAATTATATGCGATCGTTGAAATTGATTCAGGAAAGTATATACTTATAGATAGTACAGGCAGCAGAGTGTCAGGAAGTAACAATTATAAAAAACTTGAATTTTATAATTATGGAATGGATAGTGAATATTATCCGGATGATGATAAGTACAATGATTTCTTCATTTTCTATATAGATAGTACAGATAATGTGGGTATGTTAAATAATGCGTTTGAAAAAATACCATTACCAGGTGTAAATGATTTTCAAAAGCCTGGAGGGAATGGTTTTGAAAGAGAGTATTTACACTTGATCCGGGACTATGTGTATTTGAAAAAAGGAAATAAGTGGGGAATATGGAATAGCAATACAAAGAAATGGGTTATAGAGCCTGAGTATGATGAGATTCTATATACAGAGAGAACTTATGATGGTAATCATGAAGATTACTACTATTCCGGTAACACAATAGCGCTCTATTTTATGGTTAAACAGAATAGCCGGGAGTTTTTTATTGATAAAGGAAACGTAAAATATATTCCCGAGTAGGGAGGGGATTCAATTGATTGTATTTTGCATTTAAATGGCTTAAAACAGTCATTTTTTATATTTTTTCTTTTTTTTGTTTACTTTTTTCATTCCGATAAGTAGTATAAAAAACGTGAATCCTGAACCGTAATAACGTAATAAAGGCATGAAACAAATTCTACTATTCAAAAATACAATCAGTATTGTATTTTCACTTACATGGTTATTCATAACAACATTGTCTGTAAGTGGACAAACCGTAACAACTAATACGCAAAGTACTAATAATGGTTTTTTCTATTCCTTCTGGAATGATGGCTCGCAGGGATCAGCATCCATGACGTTGGGTGCTGCAGGTAATTATAGTACAACCTGGAACAATATCGGGAACTTTACTGCCGGCAAAGGCTGGGCCGTTGGAAAACCGGATCGGGTAGTATGTTTTTCCGGTTCCTTTGATGGCGGGAGCAATGGTTTCCTTGCTTTATACGGATGGACAAAAAACAACCTGATTGAATATTATGTATGTGAAAATCACGGACAATGGACCCCGCCAGGAAATACAAGCGACATACAGCAAAAAGGAACGTATACCAGTGATGGTGGTACATATACTATTTATACAGCTACACGTACCAATCAGCCTTCAATCATAGGTACTGCAACATTCAAACAGTATTGGAGCGTACGCACTCAGACAAGATCCAGCGGAACTATTACATTTGCCAATCACGTTGCGGCATGGCAGGCAGCAGGTATGCCTATGGGTACGACCTGGGATTACCAGATCATGGAATCTGAGGGTTACCACAGTTCCGGAAGTTCAAATATTACGGTAAGTGAATGCGTTTCATGTACAACACCTGCACCCACCGCAACGACCTCTTATGACTACGAACTAAACGCGACTGCAACGCAATTAACTGCGACAGGTACTGCATTGAAGTGGTATACCGTATCAACCGGAGGAACTGCATTGTCAGCGGCACCAACACCAAGCACAACTACTATAGGTGTTACTAAATATTATGTTGGCCAAACATTAAATGGCTGTGAAGGTCCGCGTACAGAAATTACTGTCCGGGTTTCACAAAAATATAAGATATATAAAGTATCAAGTGCACTTACTATTGATGGTACACCTGAAGCCCCCTGGAGTAATGCAAGTGTACTTCCGGCTGCAGCAGCCAAGCTCATTGTGGGAACCGTAACAAACAGTGCCGATCTCTCCGGTAATTTTAAAGCTCTGTGGGATGATACTTATTTGTATGTACTGGCAGATATAACGGATGATAAATTGGTAAATGAAAGTACCAATGTATATGACGATGATGCAGTTGAAGTCTACGTCGATATCAATAACGACAAAGCAACTACATACGGAGCCAATGATGTTCAGTATAGCTTTGGATGGAATGATGGTACTACTGTAGGTTCGCTGCCGAGCGGTCGTTCTACAACCGGCATTACCTATGCAGCTGTGGCACGTACAGGCGGCTATATTGTTGAGGCGCGTATTCCATGGACAACTCTTCAGGGTACACCCGCTGTAGGACAGTTGGTTGGTATGGACTTCATGATTAATGATGACGATGATGGGGGGACAAGAGATGGAAAATTATCATGGAATGCCAGTACAGACGATGCCTGGGAAGATCCTTCCTTATTTGGTACAGCTATCCTGCAAGGTTTGTTGCCATGTACTACGCCTGCTGCACCAACAGTAACAGCAACAGTAACATACTGCCAGAATGCCACAGCTACAGCCTTGACAGCAACAGGTACCAGTTTGATGTGGTATACTTCATCAACAGCAACTACAGGTTCAGCGACTGCAATTACACCTTCAACTGCAACTGTAGGAACAGTTAATTATTTTGTTACCCAAAATGTAAGTGGCTGCGAAAGCGCTAAAGCACAGATTGCTGTAATAGTGAATGCACTACCGACAGCAACAATCACAGCAGGCGGTGCAACTTCCTTCTGCGCCGGAGGTTCAGTAACATTGAGTGCGAGCAATGGAAGTTCTTATGTATGGAAAAACGGAACAACCCAGGTTGGTACAGCCGCAACCTATACAGCAACGGCAGCTGGTTCGTATACGGTTGAAGTTACCAATGCGAATAACTGCAAAGCTACTTCAGCTGCAACTACTATTACAGTAAATATTGCTCCGGCTGCACCTGCAGTGACAGCAGCAGTCGCTTATTGCCAGAATGCAACAGCTACACAATTAACAGCGACCGGTACTGCATTGAAGTGGTATGCAGACAATACTACAACCACTGCATTGGCAGCAGCTCCAACGCCGGCAACCACTGCAACCGGTACAACAAACTTTTATGTTTCACAAACTACCAACGGTTGTGAAAGTGCCCGCGCACAGATTGCTGTAACAGTGAATGCACTGCCGACAGCAACCATTACGGCTGATGGTGCAACCACATTCTGTAACGGAGGTTCAGTAACATTGACTGCCAGCAAGGGAAGTTCTTATGTATGGAAAAACGGAACAACGCAGGT
>NZ_JBQCDF010000241.1:0-12403 GCF_051961495.1 Cytophaga sp.
TATGACAAGGTGCAGGAAGATTTCAAAAAAAGAAATTACAGCGGCTCTTTGGATGTAGCTACCACTAAAACAGCAACCATTATACTGGAAATTCCGGAAGGCTACAAAGCTTCCTTACTTGAAAGCGCTAACAAATCTTTCTCTGACAATTTTGTTTCGATGCAGTCTTCTTTAAAAGTAGAAGGCAATACCGTTGTGCTTACCGTAACACGCGACATTAAAAAGACAGACTTTACGGCTACAGAATTTGCTTCTATGGTGAAGTATTATGATATAATGTATGAAATGACTCAGGTGAAAATTGTATTAAAGAAATAATCTTCATAAAACGCCCTGTTTCATACCATGCCTTTCAAAAGAACGTTAATGGTTATATGAAAAAAATAGTTTTAATATTTGGTCTTGTAATGCTGGTAGGAGCATCTATTTATGGCCTGGCAAGAAACAGCGTAAAGGCAACAAAGAATCTGGCTGGCTATAAAAACCAGCCAGATTCTGCTTTTATGGAAGGCGATATTATTTTTCAGACCTCACAATCACAGCAATGCAAAGCTGTTAAGCTTGCCACTCATTCAGAATACAGCCATGTAGGCATGATTACATGGGTAAATGGCAAGCCCGTTGTATTGGAAGCCGTTGAACCAGTACGTATAACACCCGTGCAGGAATGGATCGCTCATGGAACCGGCAGCCATTATACCTTGATGCGTCTGAAGAACAGAAAGACAGAAATTCTTGATTCTGAAATTGAAGTTTCAAAAACCGTTGCGAAAAAATTCCTGGGCGTACATTATGATCTGTACTTTAACTGGAGCGATGATCAGCTGTATTGTTCAGAGCTGGTATGGAAGATGTATAAACGTTGCTATGGTGTTGAGCTGTGTGCATTACGGAAGATGAAAGATTTTGACTTGAGCTCTCCCGAAGTAAAAGCCATCATGAAACAGCGTTATGGAAATAATCCTCCACTGGAAGAAAACGTGGTAGCTCCTTCAGACCTGTCAAACTCCGCTTTGTTGTATGTGGTAGAAAAAAAATAATTTCCTGATGGGTGTATTAAAAAGAAAACTGCTCCCGTTCAGGAGCAGTTTTTTCGTTTTAAAATTTTTCGAGGTTGCTGAAAAAGAAATCACCTTCAATTTTAGCATTCTCATCAGAGTCGGATCCATGCACTGCATTACGTTCCAATGATTTTGCAAACAATTTCCGCACGGTTCCTTCATCGGCATTTGCAGGATTGGTTGAGCCAATAAATTTTCTAAAGTCTTCCACTGCATTTTCCTTCTCCAGGATCAGCGCTATAATCGGACTTTCAGACATAATAGACTTCAAACTGTCGTAAAATGGTTTGCCTGTATGTACGCTGTAAAATTCGCCGGCTTTTTCTGACGTAAGGTGTACGAGTTTAATGGATACAATTCTAAAACCTGCCGCCTCAATCATTTTTAATATGCTTCCGCTATGTCCATCCCGAACAGCATCCGGTTTAATCATTGAAAATGTTCTGTTACCCGCCATAATTGCACTTTAGTTTTATTGATGAACAAAAATAAATAAATACTTGATATTCTATACCCTTAATTCATAAAATGCTGAACAAACCGGTTGTTTTTTCTAGTATTTCTTTTGACCTTTGCCAATCCCATCAAATTAATTGAGATAACCGTAGATGCAGCAACAGCTGAACCAATTAAAGCCCCTCTTAGAAACCCCTAAGAAAATTGTTATAACGACACATCACAAGCCAGATGCAGATGCGCTTGGCTCGTCGTTGGCTTTAGCCCGATTTTTAAAAAAACTGAATCATCAAGTGCAGGTAATTGTACCTTCAGATTATCCGTCTTTCCTGGATTGGATGTCGGGTAATGATGCCGTGTGGATTTACAATGAGGGGAATGAAGAACGTTCAGCATTATACATTGAAGCAGCAGATCTTATTTTCTGTTTGGACTTTAATGCATTGGGAAGAATCAATGAGCTTGGAAATCTTGTTGGTCAGTCGAAAGCAATCAAAGTACTTGTAGACCATCACCTGGAACCACAGGATTTTGCGGATATCTCTATTTCAGATACAAAAGCTGCGGCTACGGGGGTATTGATCTATGAACTGATCATTGGCCTGGACGGCAGAAACCTGATGGATACATACATTGCAGAATGTATCTATGCAGGAATCATGACAGACACCGGTTCTTTTCGTCATTCAAATACAGATAAGAAAGTTCACTTAATCATTTCAGACCTTTACTCCTGGAACCTTGATTCTTCCCGGGTACATCGCCTGATCTTTGACACCAATTCAGAAGAACGCCTGCGCTTGCTGGGCTTTTGTTTGTCAGAAAAATTAGTTGTACTGGCCGATTGTTATACAGCCTTCATGTATCTGAGCGCAGAAGAACTGAAACGCTTTGATGCGAAGACAGGAGATACGGAAGGCCTGGTGAATTACGCACTTTCAATAGACAAAGTAGTTTTTGCTGCCATGATCATTGAGCGTGAAGATGGTGTGAAAATCTCTTTCCGCTCGAAAGGAGATTTTAATGTAAATGAATTCGCACGCACACATTTTGAAGGCGGGGGACATAAAAACGCTTCCGGCGGAAGATCGCTGAAATCGCTGTCTGAAACAGTACGCAACTTCCGCGAAATTGTGGCTAGTTATAAAGAAGAATTACTCGAAAACCTACGTAAAGAAAAATTTCTATGTTAAAGAAAAGTTTATCCCTGCTGGCGGGAGCATTAATGCTGGCATCTGTTACATCTTGCAATAAATATAAAAAGACCGAAAGCGGTTTGGAATATAAAATTGTAAAGGACTCTACCGGCGAAGATTATCCGGAATTAGGCGGCTTTATTGCATTTTGGTTTGAAGTCAGAAACGACAAGGATTCAATCATCGATTCGCAATTCGGAGACGTGCGCCCCGCGGCCGCGCCAATTATGGAAATTAAACATAAACCAAGCATTGAAGAAGGCTTGATGTTATTGACTGAAGGCGATAGCGCTGAATTTTTACTGAATGCAGACTCGTTGTATATCAATTCTTACGGTGCACAAAGACCAAGCTTCCTGAAAGAAGGAAGTACGGTTAAAATGATCATTAAAGTAGTAAAAGTATATTCCAAACATTTTGTTGATTCAGCAAGAGCTGTTCAGGCTCAGCAAATGGCAGAGTTTGAAGCTATGCAGGCTGAAGTTTACAAGAAAGACAGCATAATCATCCAGGAATACCTGAAAAAGCACAAATTAAAAGGTGAATCGACAATAGGCGGCGCTTATGTTGTTAAACTAAAGAAAAACACTTCAACAGATTTATTTATTTCTTCTGGTGAAGCCGTTGAAACCAAGTATCTGGGCAAGCTATTAACGGATGGTACAGAGTTTGACAAATCAGGAGACGAATACTTTAAGTTTACCGTTGGTGTGCAGCAAGTAATTCCGGGTTGGGATCAGGCATTCCAGAAATTAAAACATGGCGAAAAGGCTCTGATCCTGGTTCCTTCGCGCTTAGCTTACGGAGACCGTGGTGCAGGAGGAAAAATTCCACCAAATACACCTTTATTATTTGAAGTAGAGGTGAAATAACCCAATGAAGCAAAAAATTATTTTTCTGATTTTCTTTTGTGCCTGTATAACTGTACAGGCGCAAAAGAAAAATCATTCAGTTCAAAAGGCAGAAGATAAGCCGGCAACAATCAGTTATTCTACAACAACCAGCGGATTACAATACAGAATTATAAAAGACTCCGTCGGAGGAAATTTTCCGGAAGTGGGAGGTTTTATTAGTTTTTGGTTTGAAATCAGAACCCAAAATGATTCAATTATAACAACGCTGTTTGGTGATCCGCATCCGGCAGCTGTACCTGTTACAAAGGTCAGGCATGAGGCGGATATAGAAGAAGGTTTGATGTTATTGACAGCAGGCGATAGCGCAGAATTTTTATTAGATGCAGACTCTCTTTATATAAATTCGTTTGGCACACAAAAACCGGATTTTCTTAACGGAACAAGTCATGTTAAGATGATCATCAAAATGGACAACGTGTACACCAGGCACTTTGTTGATTCTTTAAAGTCAGATCAGCAGGCGAGAGTAAATGAAAAACTTTCTAAAGAAGTTGAAATATTTAAACGGGATAGTTTATTAATTCAGCGTTATCTGATCAAACATCAACTTAAAGGAGAAGCTACCAGTGGCGGGGCATATGTCGTTAAGCTAAAGAATAATGATGCTGCCAAGGCCCGTTTTATTAATATAGGGGAAAGCATTGAAACAACATATGTCGGCACTTTGCTAATTAACGGCACAGAGTTTGACAGATCCCCGGAAGGAAAATATTTTAAATTTACGGTCGGCGTTGGTGAAGTGATCCGTGGCTGGGATGAGGCTTTTCGGAAGTTAAAACATGGTGAAAAAGCACTGATCTTAATTCCATCCCGCCTGGCATACGGCGACAGTAGTGCAGGAACAATTCCTCCAGATTCACCATTAATATTCGAAGTAGAAGTAAAATAAAATAACACATATGAAACAAAGAATTATTTTTCTTATGCTCTTTTCTATCTGCGCGATAACCGTGCAGGCACAGAAGAAAAGCTCAAAAGCAACAAAGGGAGCAAAACAACCAGCGACTACGTATTCAAAAACAGCGAGCGGACTCGAATACAGAATTGTAAAAGATTCTGCAGGAACAAACTATCCCGAAACGGGCGGCTTCTTTTCGTTCTGGTTTCAGCTGAAGACAGAGAAAGATTCAATTCTTGAAAATCAATTCAAGGAAGCACGTCCTGTAGGTATCCCTACACCGGCTGTTACACATAAGCCAAGTATGGAAGAAGGTTTCTTACTGCTTACAGAAGGCGATAGTGCAATCTTCTTATTAAATGCAGATACCTTATACTTAAAAACATTCCAGCAGCCGCTTCCGGCTCATGTTGCCTCCGGCAGTAAAATGAAAGTGATTGTTAAAATGGACAAGGTCTATTCCAAACATTTTGTAGATTCGGTTACGGCAGCATATGCTGCTCAGCAAGCCGCGCAGGAAGCAGCGAGTGCCCAAAATGACGCAGAAATATTTTCACGGGACAGCGCAATGATTCAACAGTACCTGGCAACACACAAGCTGAAAGGTGAAGCAACACCTGGCGGTGCCTATGTCGTAAAATTGAAATCAAACACAACCGAAAGCCGGTTTGTTCAGTCTGGCGAATCGATTGATGCCTCATACATAGGAACGCTCCTTGATGGTGGAATGGAATTTGACCGTTCTCCCGCCGGACAATATTTCACTTTTGTTGTGGGTCAGCAGCAGGTGATCCGTGGCTGGGATGAAGGTTTTTTAAAATTAAAACACGGCGAAAAAGCACTAATATTGATCCCTTCACGTTTAGGCTATGGTTCAAGGGGAGCAGGAGGGGTCATTCCTCCGGATGCTCCGTTACTGTTTGAAGTAGAAGTGAAATAATCTGAAATGAAACATTCAATAACAGCACTTGCTTTTCTGATGATGTGCGGCAGCACAGTGTTTGCCCAGGAGGCAACGGTAAAGAAAAAAGAAAAGACACCGTCTAAAGCATCTTTATTCAAGGAAAAAGATGTTTCGTATACCCCTTCCGGCCTGGCATACAAATATCGCATCAACGAAGCAGGTAAAAATGCTGCCATTGGGGAAGTAATAAAATTACACTTCACGTTGTATACCAATAAAGATTCGATATTGCGTAGCAGCGTAAATGAAAACAGAATGATTATTACCACCGTGCAAAAACCATCGTACGCAGGATCTTTTGAAGAAGGGCTGGGAATGATGTCAAAAGGCGACAGTTGTGCGTTCTGGGTTTCTGCAGATACACTTTTTAAAAAAGGAATCAAAGAGCCATTGCCTTCATATATTGAAAAGGGAAGTTTTGTACGCTTTGAAGTAAAGATGCATGATGTAATGACAATGGCTGATTATTTTAAACAACAGGAAGAAATGGCAAAAAAGAATAAAGCAGATGAAGATGCAGCGTTGGCATCGTATATAAAAACCAACAATATCGTAGCAACGCTGGATACAGCAACAGGCGTGTATTACCAGGTAACCAAGGCAGGTACAGGGCCGAAACCAAAAAAAGGAAATAAAGTATCGGTTCATTATACCGGGCAATTGCTGAATGGAGAAATCTTCGATAGTTCCGTTGGCGACAGCCCGTTTGATTTTATCATTGGCCAGGGCCAGGTTATTGAAGGCTGGGATGAAGGGATTCCATTGATGCGCAAAGGCGAGAAAGGTGTTTTATACATTCCTTCTTATCGGGGCTATGGAGAGCAGCGTGCCGGCAGCATTCCTCCGAATTCAATACTAATCTTCGAAGTTGAGCTGATAGATATAAAATAGTACAGAGTACAGAGTATTAAGTACAAATGGGGTTTGCTGATTAGCGAACCCCATTTCCGTTTAAGAAAACATGGAATCTGAAGAAATTTATCAATAGTAAAAAAGCACTAAGTACTCTGTACTATATACTTAGTACTCCATACTTTTTCATTACCTTTGGTTTTTCACTCCGGCTAAAAAATTAATATGAATTCAACGATTGAACAATCCGACACCAACGTGCCGTTTGATATGGCATGCCAGTTTGTGGCACATACCGGCAAATCCATATTTGTTACCGGCAAAGCGGGAACGGGCAAAACTACTTTTTTGAAACAGCTGCGTGAGCATACGCCTAAAAAACTGGCCGTGGCAGCACCTACAGGTGTTGCCGCCATTCATGCAGGCGGCGTTACACTGCACTCACTTTTTCAATTACCTTTCAAACCATTTTTACCAACTGTTGCTGCGCCTGCCTTTCAGCAGGAACAAAATTTTTGCGACCAGAGAACACTTTTTTCATCTACTCATTTAAGTACAGCAAAAATAGATGTGATCAAAGAGCTGGAAGTATTGATTATTGATGAAGTATCCATGGTGCGGGCCGACCTGCTGGATGCGATTGACACAATTCTGCGGCATTACAGAGGAAATGAAAATCCATTCGGCGGTTTACAAATGGTTTTTATAGGCGACCTGTATCAATTACCGCCGGTTGTCCGCAACGAAGAATGGAATGTCATGCAAATGTATTACGACAGTCCGTTCTTTTTTGAAGCGCTGGCACTGAAAGAGCTTAACCCATTGGTTATAGAATTGCAGAAAACCTACCGCCAGAAGGATGGATTGTTTCTGGATATTCTGAACCGCATACGTATTAATGCTGCGCACCCTTCAGATTTGGAACATTTGAATACCTATTACGATCCCATGTTCCGGCCGGCTGTCAACGAAGCCTATATTACTTTAACGACGCATAATGATAAAGCCGAAACCATCAATCGTTTCCAGCTCAATAAATTAAAAACAGAAGAAAAAAAATACAAGGCCCTCATCTCGGGAGAATTCAGTGAACGCAGTTATCCGGTTGAATTGCAGCTGCACCTGAAAGTAGGAGCGCAGGTGATGTTTATTAAAAATGATAAAGGTGAAAACCGGAAGTTTTACAACGGCATGCTTGCAGTCGTATCCGAACTGGAAGAGGAGTATATTCTGGTGAAACCGGTTTCCGGTGCAGATGAAATGAAAGTTGAACGCGAAACCTGGAAAAATATCCGCTATCAGGCAAACAAAGAAAAGGACTCCATTGAAGAAGAAGAACTTGGGTCATTTGTGCAGTTTCCTTTAAGGCTGGCCTGGGCAATTACCATTCACAAAAGCCAGGGTTTGACCTTCGACCGCGCCATTATTGACGCCGGTGATTCGTTCGCAGCCGGTCAGGTATATGTGGCTTTAAGCAGGTTGACGACAACCAAAGAATTGGTCCTGTATTCTAAAATTACAGCCGGAAGCATCCGGGTAGATGAGCGTATCTTAAAATACCTTGAAATGGCTCACCCTGCCGGAGCATTGCAATCCCTGCTGAAAGTTCAGCAGCAAAAGTATCTGGCTAATTCTGTAAAAAAAGCATTTCAGTTTGATGATCTTGTGCAGGAAAGCTACGAACAGTACCTATTTGCCGGAGAACGCCAGATAACAGACCAGCAGAAAGCTGTAGAATGTCTTAAAGCTGTTCATGATACATTGTCGGATCTGCATAAAGTAGGTTTAAAGTTCAGAAATGAACTGGACAGAATTTTACCTACGGTTGAAAAGGAAGGCTACTCATATTTACATCAGCGGGTTACAAATGCCGCGGCATATTTTGGCAAGAGAATTTCAGAAGAATGTGTGGAGCGTTTATCTGAACATATTTCGGAAATGCGGCCGAAGAAAAAAACCAAAAAATACATCAAGGATACTGAGTTATTATTGCAATTTATTAAGCGTCAGCAATCTAAGATAGAGCAAGCGAGACAATATGCGGAAGGTTTGCTGGCAGGTACTGATATAAAAGAGCTGCTTGAAAAAGGCAAAAAGGAAATTGTAACAGAACAACCTAAGGAAGAAGAGAAGCCTGAAAAGCAGAAAAAGGGCGAAAGTCACCGCATTAGCCTGGAAATGTTTCAAACAGGTAAAACGATTCAGCAAATTGCAGAGGAACGCAATTATGCAATATCAACGATTGAAAGCCATTTGTGTTCATTTTTAAAGACGGGGGAAGTTCAGATCGGACAACTGGTGGAGCCGGGAATTGAACAAAAAATAACCGCTGTACTGGATCAGATAGGTACTTTATCTGCCAAAACAGTTAAAGAACAACTGGACGAATCAATAAGTTATGGGCAAATCCGGGCTGTAATGGAATATTACAGGTTGATAAACGAAAAAACTGAAAAATAGTTGTACTGGATTTTATATAAGAGGCAGGGAGAAAACATGCCTGGATCGGTTAAATTCAATTGTATGTAATTTACTAATTAACAATGTATTATTTTAAAAAACAGGAGATGGTCGACCCTTTTTAAAAAAAGATATCCGCACTTGTTACCTTTTATAAGTGAACTGTATATAAGGAAAGACAAACTAATTCTATCAGAAATACAATTTATTCATAAAAAAAGTAAAAATCAGTTCAACTTTTTTTATGCACATATCGTTATCTGCAAAAATTAGTGTAAATTCGTGGTTAAATACCATTGAATTGACTTTAAAAAAGCGCTAAATATTAAATTGATTTACTTATGTTAAAATCAAAACTTACCAAATGGGCAATTGTGTTTGCGGGTATTTTTTTCGCAACAGGCGCCTTCGCTCAGAGAGATCTGGTTATTTCGGGTGGTAACACGGTATCCAGTTTCGTTTGTGAGAACAAGACAGCCTTTGTCTGGGGAAGTAATTCTGCAGGTCAGTTAGGTCTTCACGATGCGGGTGGTGCCCTTATCACTACAGATCCTATTACTACTCCTACTGCTATCACTAAATTCAATGGTGTAGCTTCTGCTCCGGATGTAAAACAAATCAACTCCGGTTCGGGGTCACACTTTGTTGTCCTGGCATGTACAGGTGATGTTTGGGCCTGGGGGGTGAACGGTAGCGGGCAGATCGGAAATAACACTTCCGGTGGCGTTGTCACAATTCCTACAAGAGTTATTGCGAGCACTTCAGTCGCAGCAGCAAACAGAGGTGCTGGTAACGTTTTGATTAATGCGGCAGTTGTTTATTCAGGAACTGTGAACTCATTTGCTATTTTGAATGACGGCAAGATGGTTTCCTGGGGAGCGAATTCAGGTGCTCAGGCTGGACAGCTTGGTAATGGAACAACGACGGATGCATCAATTGCAAATTATGTTTTAACGGGTCCGGGCACTCCGTTGACAGGTGTAACTCAGATATTCGCGGGTGATAACGTGGCATACGCACTGGTTGATCCGGATGGTGATGGTGTTGGTACTGTATATTCATGGGGTAATGGTCTGAACGGTACATTGGGTAGAGATGCCGCTGGTACAAGTAACCCGGCTTCTGGCGCTACAGTACAGGACAGCTATGCAAGACCTGTATATTACGCGACTGGTGGGCAGATGAACAATATTACCCAGCTACAGGCGGGTGACGTATTTGGTATCGCGCTGGATGTGAATGGCTATGTATGGTCTTGGGGTAATGGTGGTTGGAATAACTCTACCGGTAATACAACAATCAATTACACAGGTTCAGATCCAAGAAAAGTAATCGCAGGAACAACAACCGGGGCAAGTAATGACGGAACGTATTTATTAGCAAAAGCAATTGGTGGCGGACAAGGTTACGGTATGGCCGTAACAGTTGACGGTAAGCCGGTAGCCTGGGGCGGTACAGGTATGTGTACCAATGGTGGTATGACAGGTACCGGTGCAACAAACGCTACAGCCGGAATTCCTCCAAGTTATATTCAATATGCTCCGGGACAAGTTCACAACAACGTTACATTAATTAACAGAGGTGATACCTGGGGTTTTTATGGTACAGCGAACAATGATTTGTATGCCTGGGGTTGTAACAACTTTGGCCAGTTAGGTATCGGAAGTACAGTAGATCAGGCTTATGCCACTAAAATTACACCTCCTACAGGTTGTTCGTTAAGAGATCCTGTGCCAACGGCGAGTTTGTCTTATGCGAACTCAAATGTTTGTCCGACATTCTCTATGGTATTAAACTCAGGCTTTGTACCGAATACAGGCCTTGGTGCCAGCTATCAGGTTACGTGGTATAAAGGAAGTGTGGCCCCGGCAAATATTGTTCAGCAGGGATTGGCAAGTATAGCTTCGAACCTTACGTATACGGCTACAGCTGTTGACAAATACATTGTTGTAGTTTCCTATGTAGGAACAAACGCTGGCTGCAGCGTTTATCCGGATGCACAGGATGATATGACATTCACACAGATTATGCCTCCTTATACAGCGAACACTGGTACTTATTGTTCAGGCAATGCCACATTCTCTGTTACCGGAACGGGATCTTACAACTGGTATAACGTCCAGACTGCCGGCACAAAATTAAATACAACAACAACCAGCTCATTTACAACAGCAATTTCAAATGCTGAAGTTGTAGATGCTACGCATATACGTTTATGGGTGGATGATATATCATCTTATTCGGGAGCTGCGGTGCCAACGGCCCCATGCGCGCCACCGACACACGAAAATCCGAACAGAACGTATCAGAAATTCACCATCTCAACGGCAGGTACGTTGGAAAGCATTCAGGTTCAATTATACAACAACAATAATGCTACCGGAAGTGTAAACCTTAGCGCTACTATTTATGCCGATGCAGCAGGTGCGCCCGGGGCGGCAGTATTCACCAGTTTGAACACTTCAATACCTGTTCCTGTCAATAATACCTATGGTATTGCTAAAGCTATAGCGATTAATTATGCAATTGCACCGGGAACATATTGGTTACAAGTTAACAGCCCGAGTTCAGAAGTTGCAGTGTATAGCTGTTACACTTATCCGGCTGTTGAAAATTCGGGTAAAGCAGCATTAACAATTACAAACGGAAGACACGACAGCGGACTTAATACTAACAGCGGTACTGCCTTCAACTGGAGAATCTCAAACAATTACTATCCTTGCGGTAGAGTACCAGTTGTATTATCTAAGGTATGTCCGCCATGTTCTAAACCAACAGCGGTAACAATCACAGTACCGGCAGCTACGCCAACAACAATTTGCGAAGGTACAGCACAGACATTAACAGGTTCATCAACAGTACCGGCAGCACCACAAAACACAAACTTTACCTATTCCTGGATTAAAACAGTAGGTACAGGTTCAGGAGTGCTGGTAGCACCAACTGCACTGACAAACCCTGGTTCTTATCCAGGTACAATTGCGATCCCAAGCTATGCCGGCATTACCGGTCTGATTGCAGATGCAGGTACTTATGTACTTCGTGTGGAAGACGGTAACACAGGCAACTCATCCTGTTACACGGAAGCAACCGTGGTTATCAATGTGAGCCCGACGCCAACAATCACAGGTACATTAAATGTTTGTGAGGGCCTAACAACCACCTTAACCGGTTCCGGCACACCCCATGCAACTACACCATGGACTTCTGCAACAACTTCCGTAGCAACGGTGAGCAACACCGGTGTGGTAACAGGCGTTCTTGCAGGAACCAGCGTTATTACTTATAAAACAAGTGCCGGCTGTACACAAACAGCAACGGTAACGGTAAATGCCAATCCAACGATCACGGGTACACTAAGTGTTTGCGCAGGCTCAACCACCACCTTAACCGGTTCAGGTACTCCGGATGCAACAACCCCATGGTCATCAGCAACAACTTCCGTAGCTACAGTAAGCAACACCGGTGTAGTAACAGGCGTTTCCGCAGGAACCAGCGTTATTACCTACAAGACAAGTTCAGGCTGTATCAAAACAGCAACGGTAACAGTAAATGCTGTTCCGACAATCACCGGTACATTAAATGTATGCGTGGGTTTAACA